>JACDAG010000506.1 GCA_013695565.1 Bradyrhizobium sp. | reverse complement strand
GAGACCTATACCGACGACATCATGCTGCCGCCCCCAACCGACCGGCCGGCGGTGCTGAAGGCGGACGAGATCACGCTGGCCCGCAGCCTGCAGGACGTCTCGTTCGAGGCCCGTGCCGGCGAAGTTTTGGGCATCTACGGCTTCATGGGGTGCGGACAGCTCGAACTGGCGCGAATTCTGTTCGGCAAGATCAAACCCGACCGCGGCACGCTGGTCGTGGGTGGCGAGCCCAAAAACTTCGCCAGCACGGCGGCGGCGCGGCGCGCCGGCGTCGCCTTCGTTCCCGAAAGCCGCCGCTCGATGCTGTTCCACCAGGAGCCGGTCTACAAAAATATCTCGATCAGCATCCTCGGCCGGATTTCCGCCCTGTTGCTCAAGCCCGCGCGCGAGCGGTCGATCGCCACGCGGCAGGTCGAGCAATTGCAGATCAGGCCGGCGGGCGTCGAACTCGAACTCGGCATGCTGTCCGGCGGCAACCAGCAGAAGGTGGCGCTGGCGAAATGGTTGAGCTATCCGCCGCGCCTCCTGGTGCTGTGCGAGCCGACGCGCGGCATGGATGTCGGCGCCAAGAACGACGTCATCAACATCGTCAGGGACCTGCGCGCAAAAGGACTGGCCGTGATCGTGCTGTCGACCGAGCCGGAAACCGTGCTGTCGCTGGCCGACCGCATCATCGTGCTGAAGCGCGGCGCAGTGGTGCGGGAATTCGTCCAAGAGATGGTGAGCAAGGACCGCCTGCTCGAAGCGGCCTGAGGAGAACCTGGAATGGCGACGGATGAAAGCACGACAGTTCCGGGGGCCGATCGCAAGCGGCCGCGCAGCATCGGCACGTTCCTGCGCTCGCAGATGCGTAACATCGCACCCTTCCTGACGCTGATCTGCCTGACCTCCTTCTTTGCCGCCGCCAGTCCTTCGTTCGCGACGCTCGACAATCTCGGCAATTTCCTCACGCAAGTGTCGGTCACCGGCATCATCGCCGTCGGGCTTACGTTCGTGATCCTGTGCGCCGAGATCGATTTGTCGATCGCCAGCATCGCCAACGTCACCGGCATCGCGGTCGCCTATTTCACCCTGCAGGAATCCTATGTGAATATCGCCAACATCCCGATGCCGGGCTGGGCCGCGGTGCTGCTGGCGCTCGCGCTCTGCGCCCTGCTCGGCCTCGTCAACGCGCTGGGCCTCACCGTGGTCGGCATTCCCTCCTTCATCATGACCTTGGCGATGATGCAGATCGCCGCCGGCATCTCCGCGCTCTTGGTGCGCGGCCAGATCGCCTACAAGGTGCCGGACGTGATCACCACGCTCGGATCGGGGTCGATCGGCGGCATTCCCTGGATCGTGATCGTGGCCGCGCTGATGCTGCTCGGCGGCCATCTGGTGCTGACGTACACGCGCTTCGGCCGCTATGTTTACATGGTCGGCGGCAATCGCGAGGCGGCGGAATATTCCGGGCTCAACGTCAAACTGATCCTCGGCAGCGTGATGGTGATCTCGGCGGTTTGCTCGGGGATCGGCGGCATGCTCGGCGTCGCCCATTTCGGCAGCGCGCAGCAGAACGAGTTCGACAGCTATCTGCTCGACTCGATCGCCGCGGTCGTGGTCGGCGGCACCAGCCTGTTCGGCGGCCGCGGTGGCATCGGCAACACCATCGTCGGCCTGTTCGTGCTCGGCGTCCTCAACAACGGCCTCGACCACGTCAATATCGACAGCTTCCTGAAGATCCTGATTCGCGGCCTGATCCTGCTCGCGGCGCTGGTGATCAACGTTTATGCGCAGCAGTTGCGGGAGCGAGCTGTCGAATAGACGCGACGTTCCAGTCCGGGACCGAATCTGCCAAGAGCGAACATTTTGCCAGCGTCCGCATTGCGTCGATGAGCCGACATCGTCTGCGCGAACCGTCATGTCCGCCAAGTGCCATGGAAGTGCATCTTTTATTCGATCACCTCGTCGGCGCGAGCCAGCAGCGTCGGTGGGATGACGAGGCCAAGGGCTTTTGCTGCTTTGAGGTTGATAACCAATTCGAATTTAGTCGGTTGGATCACAGGAATCTCAGCGGGCCTTTCCCCTTTGAGTACGCGGCCGATATAGACGCCTACCAATCGATAGGCATCGCTGATATTCGGACCGTAGC
>JACDAG010000505.1 GCA_013695565.1 Bradyrhizobium sp. | reverse complement strand
ATAAAGGGCCTCGGCGGGCAGATCTGATAGCGATCGTCGATCATGAGTAGGTCGGAAAAATTCAGCGCCGCCGCCTCGATCTTGATCAGCAGTTCGTTCTTTGCCGGCACCGGGCATGGACAACGGGCAACTGTGAGACCTCTGATGCCCCGTTCGCCGGACATCCAGGCACGCATGGTCTCCGGGAGATTGCCGTTCACTGCTCCGGCCCTTCTGTCGAGGAGCCGGCAATGCGTTGCGCCGCACGACGGCTGATATCCAGTAATAGTTCGGTCCATCGTTTGACGGTCTTCTGATCCAGGCGGTGCTGCGGGGCACCGAGGGCAATGGATCCGAGCGATTGCCCTCGCGGCGTTAGGAGAGGGACCCCTATCCCGCCGACACCCGGATAGGTTTCTTCATGGGTAACGACAAATTTCTTTGCGCGAATGTCGGCGATCTCTTCACGCAACTTCTTCGCAGTGAAGCGAACGGCGGGGTTCACCGGCGTGAGCGTTCCGCCCAAAACAAGCGACTGCTGCGCGTCCGACAGGAAGGCGAGGATCGCCTTGGATGTTGCCCCGGCATAGACCGGATAGGTGTTTCCGATGTTCTCGAATACACGGAGGCCGCCGTGCCGGCTGGGGATCTGCGCCAGACAAACCACGCAATTGCGGTTCTCGTCATAACCGCCGAGAATGGCGGTCTCGCCAGTTACTTGCGCGACTTCTTCAAGCAGATCGTAACACAGATCGACGAGATTGAATTGCAGTTGCGCGCGACGGCCGAGGTCGATCGCGGCGTAACCGAGGACATAGCGTCCGCGCTGCTCCATTAAAAAGCTGCGTGCACATAAAAACCGCACCAACCGACTGAGTGTTGAGCGCGCCAGCCCTGTTTCCTGCGCCAGCTCGGTTTGTGTCCAGGCCGAACGTTCGTCGGTGAATAGGGCAAGGATTTGAAAAACCTTGATGAGCAGTCCGACGCCTTGCGGCTCGGTCTGCGGTTTTCGCGATGCGGTATTGACAGCGGCGATGTTCATTGCTCCTATTGTGGAACAGATGCTCACCATATGGCAAGGACCTATGGGCCAACAGTCTGGCTTTTTCGGCGTGTCGGGTCTGCGATGCGTCCCCTGGCGACCGTCGCCGCAGCAATGGAGCTCGTGATGCATAGGTTCGTGAATTGGAAGGGCGCTGCGGGCTTGGTCGGCATCGGTATGCTGATGTCCGCATCTGCTACTTCGGCGGCAGATATGAAAAAGGTAGCAATCGCCACGATCGTCGAAGTGCCGCAACTGGTCGAAACCAAGGAGGGTGTGATCAAGGGGCTTGCCGAGCGCGGCTTCGTGGTCGGCAAGAATATCGAGATCGACTACCAGAACTCGAACGGTAATATGTCAACCCAGCAGCAGGTTGCCAAAAAGTTCGTCGGTGATGCCGTCGATGTAATCGTTCCGATTACGACTCCGACGGCGCAGGCGATGGTGACGGCAACAAAGGACATTCCGATCGTTTTCGTGGCGGTCACCGATCCGCTGAAAGCCAAGCTTATTCCGCAGTTCAAACAGCCGGGCGGCAATGTGACCGGCGTGTCGGATGCCGCCCCGATCGCCGCACAGCTCAAGCTGTTCAAGCAGATCGTGCCGAACTTGAAGAAGCTGGGTTTCGTCTACAACCCGGGCCTGGATTCTTCAAAGGCGACGCTTGGTTGGGTGCAGGATCAGGGCAAAGAGTTGGGGATCGAGGTGGTCGAGGCCGCAGCGCCGACCACAAACGAGGTCATTCCTGCGACTAACAAACTGATCGGCAAGGTCGATGCGATCTATGTTCCGAACGACACCACTGTGGTCGCGGCGCTTGAGACGATCGTCAAGATCGGCAAGGACACCAAGATACCGGTGTTCACTGGCGAAACGCGCGGTGTCGGACGTGGTTCGGTTGCGTCTCTGGGGTTGAACTATACCCAGGTGGGCATGCTCACAGGTCACATGGTTGCCGATGTTCTCGAAGGCAAGAAGCCCGCCACGATGGACGCTGTTCTGGCCTATGAGAAACTTCCGGAGACCGTCGTCGTCGTGAACAAAGGTGCGGCCGTGTCTATGGGCGTGGTGCTATCCGATGCGGTGCTCAAACAAGCCACGCAGGTGATTGAATAGCAACGTGCGGACTTATGAACCGTCATCGCTGACTCTGGATCGCTGCGGCAGCAGCCGCAGCCCTAATGGTCGTCATGTCACTCTATGAATTTCTTGGTACCATCGAGATCGGGCTCGTCTTCGGGATTGTTGCGCTTGGCGCATTTTTGAGTTTTCGAGTTCTCGGCTTTCCCGACCTCACGGTGGAGGGCAGCTTTCCGCTCGGCGCGGCGGTGGTGGCGACATTGATTGTCGGTTGGGGTTGGGATCCGTGGGGCGCCACGCTCGCGGCTGCCGGTGCGGGTTTCGGCGCGGGCATTGCGACTGCTTATCTCAACGTCCGCTTCAACATCCTGCACATTCTCGCGGGCATCCTGCTCGCCATTTCGTTGTATTCGATCAACCTCAGGATAATGGACGGCCCGAACAAGCCGTTGCTCGGGGCGCGCACCATTTTCAGTGTTTTCGAAGGGTGGAAAACTCCGGCCTATATGCTGTCGCCGATCCTGATCCTCATTGTGGTGGTGGTAATCAAGATCGCTTTGGATCTGTTTCTATCGACCGGAATCGGCATGGGGATGCGGGCGGCAGGCGCCAATCCGGCAATGGCGGCGGCAAACGGCATAGATGTCGGCCGGATGAAGCTGCTCGGCATCGGTTTGGCAAACGCTCTGACGGCATTTGCTGGCGCCTTATTCGCTCAAATTTATGGCGCGGCGGACGCCTATATGGGGATCGGCGTAATTATTGTTGGCCTTGCCTCGGTGATTGTCGGAATGACCATTCTGCCATCACGGACGATTTGGCAGGCAACGCTTGCCTGCTTGATCGGTGCGCTGCTCTACCGTTTTGCGGTCGCGCTGGCGCTCAATGCCGGGTTCCTTGGCCTCAAGGCGTCCGACGTCCAACTGGTTACCGCACTGCTGGTCGCCGTCACCTTGATCGTGCAATCCTCAGGCTCGGGAATGGGGCGATTGCTTCGGAAGATCGGTTCGAGATGATCGTGCTCTCGGACATCGTGGTTACGTTCAGCAAGGGGACGCCGCTCGAGGCGACAGCGTTGCGTGGCATCGATCTGATCGTTCCTGCCGGCCAATTTCTGACGGTCATTGGCTCGAACGGCGCGGGGAAGTCCACTGCGTTGAACGTCATCGCGGGACTAATCAAACCGACGAGTGGTCGCGTAGTCATCGACGGTCTCGATGTCACGGCCTGGCCGATTCACAAGCGGGCGCAATTGATTTCGCGCGTGTTCCAGGACCCCAAAATGGGAACCTGCGAAGATATGACTATTCTAGAAAATTTCGCGCTGGCGCGCGGGCGGACCAAGCCGCGCGGCTTCAGCTTCGCCATCGATGGCGGCATACGGAACGAAGCGGCTGAACGCCTGGAGCCGTTAAAACTCGGGTTGGAGACCCGGCTCGATGACAAGGTTGGGCTGCTGTCCGGCGGGCAACGGCAGGCAATCAGTCTGCTGATGGCGACCACCGGGCAGACGCGCGTGCTGTTACTTGATGAACATACAGCCGCGCTGGATCCCAAGATTCGTGAAACCGTCCTGGAGTGGACACGCAGCATCGTCCTGGAGTTCAAGCTCACTACCGTGATGGTCACCCATTCGATGGCCCAGGCCCTGCAGTACGGCGATCGTACGCTGATGTTTCATCGCGGCCGGATTGTCTTCGACGTCAGCGGCGAAGAACGACGCTCCATGAGCGTCGTCGATCTCCTTAATCTGTTCAAACGCGATCAGGGAGAAGATCTTTCTGACGACGCACTATTGCTCGATTAAACGTCAGGATACGAGGAAGATAATGACGAGCAAGCCCAATCGCGACGTGATCGTGTTGTCGCCCGGCGATGTGACATTGGCAACCTGGCGTCATATTTTACGTGACGCGCCGCAGGTCAGCCTGGTCGCCGGCACGCACGAACGCGTTGCCGTCTGTCATCAGGCCATATTGGACCTCATCGCCACCGATCGTCCGATCTATGCGGTGAATACAGGCTTTGGAAAGCTCGCGAATATACGTATTGCGCCGGATCAACTGGAGGAACTGCAGCGAAATCTTATTCTCTCCCACGCCGCCGGTACGGGCGAACTCTTAGGCGATGACATCGTGCGCCTGGTCATGGTAATGAAGGTCACGGCGCTGGCCAGGGGCTTCTCCGGCGTGCGCTGGGAATTGATCGAAAACCTATTGGTGCTGGCGAATGCGGGTGTTTATCCGTGCATTCCCGCGAAAGGCTCCGTCGGCGCGTCGGGCGACCTTGCGCCGTTGTCGCATATGGCGGCGGTGCTGCTCGGGCTAGGTGAAGTCCGGATCGAAGGCCGTATCCGGAGCGGCGCGGAAGGACTGGCTCATTGCGGCCTCCAGCCCATGGCATTTGGTCCGAAGGAGGGGGTCGCGTTGATCAACGGCACCCAGGTATCCACGGCGCTGGCGCTGTATGGCCTGCTGAAGGCCGAAGATGTGCTGCGTGCGGCGCTGGTAACGGGTGCTCTTTCCGTTGAAGCCGCGCGCGGCAATGACTTACCGTTCGACGCGCGCATCCAGGCGGTGCGCGGACATCGCGGTCAGATCGACGTCGCGGCAGTCTATCGTGCACTGCTCGCAGATAGTCCGATCCGCGAGGCCAACCGGGCCACCTTGAAGGTGCAGGATCCATATTGCCTACGTTGTCAGCCTCAGGTGATGGGCGCGTGCCTCGACAACCTGCGCTACTGTGGCCGCGTTCTCAGCACCGAAGCCAACGCGGTGTCGGACAATCCGCTGGTCGTCCCCGAGGACGGGGAAGTGCTGTCGGGCGGCAATTTTCACGCCGAGCCGGTGGCTTTTGCCGCCGACATCATCGCCTTGTCGCTTTGTGAAATCGGGTCTTTGTGCGAGCGCCGGCAGGCGTTGCTGGTGGATGCTTCGCTGTCGCGATTGCCAGCTTTTCTGATTGAAGGATCAGGGCTGAATTCCGGGTTCATGATGGCGCAGGTCACCGCCGCCGCCCTGGTCAGCGAAAACAAGATGATGGCATATCCGGCAAGCGTCGATTCGATTCCGACATCGGCCAATCAGGAAGACCATGTCTCGATGGCCTGCCACGGCGCCTATCGTCTGGCGCAAATGGCGGACAACGCCGCGACGGTCGTGGCGCTGGAATGGTTGATGGCGGCGCAGGGGACAGATTTTCATCGACCGCTGGTCCCGTCTCCGCAACTCGCCAAAGCGATGCATCGTCTGCGGGTGGAAGTGCCTTTCACCGATCGCGACCGGTTCATTGCCACCGACATCGCCGCTGCCAAGCGGCTGCTGCTCGATGGCCAGCTCAACGATCTGGTCCCGACGGCCTTGGTCGCCGAGACTATCCTTTGAATGAAGCTATCGGGAGTTGAAGATGTGGATTGCCCATGTACCCTATGAAGAATCCGGAGGCCGGCTGCGGTCGCTGTATGATCGTGTCAAGGGTCCCGACGACAATGTCGACAATATCATGCTCGCGCACAGCCTTCGTCCGCACAGCATGGAGGGCCATATGGCCCTTTACAAATACGTCCTGCATCACGCCGGCAACACCGTTCCGAAATGGTTTCTGGAAACATTGGGCGTGCATGTTAGCCTGCTGAACGCTTGCGCCTATTGTGTCGAGCATCATTTTTCTGGCCTGCGGCGGCTGCTCGCCGACGATGCACGCGCTTCGGCAATTCGAACCGCGCTGGAAAGCGGCGACCTAGATGGCAGCTTTTCGGAGCCGGAAAGCGCGGCGCTCCGTTACAGCCACATACTGAGCCGGACGCCGTCCAACCAACCGGAGCTGAGACGAGGGCTCGATGCCATGCGCGCGGCAGGACTCGACGACGGGCAGATTCTCGAAATCAATCAGGTTGTGGCTTATTTCGCTTACGCCAACCGCACTGTCTTAGGGCTGGGCGTCACCACGGATGGTGACATTCTCGGCCTGTCACCTGGAAATTCGGATAACCCTGATGACTGGTCCCATCGTTGAATTCTTTCCGGCGCCGCGGATTCGTCGGCTGCTGCCGGTGCCGCCGGCGTCGACTCCGCCGGAACTCGGGGCGGATTGGCCAGTTCGCAGCCTGCATCTGAACGAGTCACCCTTCGCTCCGGCGCCGGAGGTTGTGGCGGCGATGCAGCAGGCGGCAGCCGGCTTGAACCGCTATCCCGATCACGACGGCCTGCAACTCGTTGCGGCCTTGGCGGCACGTCTCGGTGTTGCCTCCGATCGCATCGTGATCGGCGCCGGCACCAACGAATTGCTGTTTGCCAGCGGCGAGATCACGCTCGACCCCGGCGACGAGGCAATCGCACCAGATCCGGGTTTCGTCACCTATGCCAAGATCGTAGCGATGCGCGACGCGACATTCGTCGGCGTTCCGGTCCGGGCCGATGGCATTGTCGACGTCGCTGCCACCGTTGCCGCAGTGACACCGCGCACTCGGCTTGTCTATGTGGCGACCCCCAACAATCCGACCGGCGGTATGTTGGAACAGGCCCATGTCGAAAAACTCGTCGCAGAGCTGCCGGACCATGTGCTGCTGCATTATGATGAAGCGTATTATGAATTCGGACGACACGCCGGCGGCCCTGACGGTCTGGCATTGCTCGAACGGCGAAAGGCGCCGTGGATTGCCACGCGAAGCTTTTCCAAGGCCTACGGTTTGGCGGGTGCTCGGATCGGTTATGGTATCGCGAGTACGGCGGCCGTTGCCGAGGCCTATCGCAAGATCCGGATCAACTTTAGCGTCAATGCAGTGGCGCTTGCCGGCGCGCTGGTAGCGCTCGATCAGACTGCTCATACAGAGGCTTTGCTTGAGCATACCGCGCAAGAGCGCGACAGGCTCGATGCCGCACTGACCAGACTAGGCTTTCGCACCTTTCCAAGCGCGGCGAATTTCATCACGGCGGTGGCGCCGAGCCCGGCGCGCGAGTTGACGTCTGCGTTGCGCGAGCTCAATGTTTTCGTTTTGCCGATGCCGTGGCGGGACTCTCCAGGGGCGCTGCGCATCACAATCGGAACGCGGGAAGACAATGACGCGGTGATCGCCGGCCTGAGCCGCGCCATGGCGGCCCGATGAGGAGCGGCGATGTCGATGCCCTGATCGACGGACTGCGCGCTATCGCCGGCATCGACGGCGTACTGACAGAGCCACATGATATCGCACCTTACCGGGGTGATATCGGCTGCGTCGCGCCGGATATTTCGTTGATCGTCGTTCGGCCAAGAAGTACCGAGGCCGTTGCGGGAATCGTAAAAGTTTGCGTTGCAGCCGGAATTTCCATCACGCCTCGCGGTGGGGGAACCGGATTCTGCGGTGGAGCGACGCCGTCCGGGACGGGAATGAATGTCGTCGTTTCGTTCGATCGGATGCGAAAGATCCGTATTGTAGATGGTGTAAACGACGTCATCGTCGTCGAAGCCGGGTGCACGCTGCGCGAGGCACAGCAGGCTGCGTCAGCGTCGGGCCGTCTGCTCGGGTTGGATCATGGTGGAGCCGGGTCGAGCCAGATTGGCGGAAACCTCGGGACCAATGCGGGCGGCAATAATGTCTTGCGCTACGGCATGGCTCGCGATCAGGTCTTGGGCCTGGAAGTGGTGCTGGCCGATGGTCGCGTGTTGTCGCGTCTGTCGCCTCTGCGCAAGAGCAATGCAGGCTACGATCTCAAACAATTGTTTGTTGGCGGCGAGGGAACCTTGGGCCTCATAACCGCAGCAACCTTGCGTTTGAGGCCCGCCGTCGTCAAACGGGTGACCGCTTGCATTGGGCTCAGGTCGCCCGAGGGCGCACTCGCGTTATATGCCCTTGCCCGTAGCCTCGTCGGCGAATCGATGTCAGCCTGCGAATTGATGTCGGCCGAGGCGGTGGCGCTGCACATGGCGTACAGCGGCGATCATCGCTCGCCATGCGCCCCTGAGACACCATGGCTGCTGTTGGTCGAGATCGACAGCACAAGCGCATATTTTGATATAGATGGCGCAATGCAGGCGCTGATCGAAGCCGCGCTCGAACGCGGAATCGCCACGGACGGTACGATCTCCGCCAGCGAGGCCCAGCGTCGAGACCTCTGGAAAATCAGGGAAGGCATTGCCGTGGCAATGGTTTCAACGCCGGGCGCGCTGAAGAGCGATACGGCGGTGCCAGTCTCCAGGATTCCGGAGTTTATCGCGCAAGCAAGCCGCGCGGTCACTTCCCTCGTTCCAGGATGTCGGCCGGCGCCATTCGGGCATCTTGGGGACGGCAATATTCATTTCAACGTTCTTCCGCCCGAGGATATGGCAGGTGATCACTTCGGCACGCTTACCGGTCAGCTAGCTTCCGCGATTGCCGAAAGCTCCTTGACGCTTGGCGGCACCGTAAGTGCCGAACATGGTATCGGCCTGACGAAGCGAAACGAATTGATCAGGATGATGTCAGCAGCGGAAATCGAACTAATGCGAGCTGTCAAACGGGCCTACGATCCAAAGGGAATTTTCAACAGCCAGACGATTCTGTGTGAATAAGCGAGCGCGGCCATCTGATCCGATCGTTCGTATTTCGCCACGCGATGTCAGCTTTCGAGGCAAACGCAGAAGTCAGAATTCGAACTGCCAAGGGCGGCTTTTGGCGCAAAGCGGTCGTCGACCATCGGACGTTCGATCCGGCTGGCTCCAACTGGCTGGACCTAGCTTAAACTTCCCGATGATGGATTGGACCGACTGAGCGCACGAAGGGTTGCCATTGGTGCACAGCGAGCCTGTCTAATCTAGACGAGCGACTAATCCGTTGGAGCATCGGCCGCCGGATTTAGAGTCCCTTTTCCGGGATCCGTAAATCCCTCGCCTTCAGGCGAAGGGATGCAGTAGCATCCAGTGTTATGCAGACGGCGCGATCGGGCAGTCATGCGATATGGGACTGTAAATATCACCTCGTATGGGTGACCAAGTACCGCTACCCGGTGCTGGTTGGCGATGTAGGGCTGCGTACCAGGGAACTGCTGCGAGAAATCAGCCGTAGCCACGAGATGTCGAT
>JACDAG010000486.1 GCA_013695565.1 Bradyrhizobium sp. | reverse complement strand
AGATATGGGCGTATGAACAGGGGCGCCTCGACCATTCAGATGAAGATGTTGGCGGCGGTGGAGAGTCCGACCGCGCCGCCGACGCCGAGCGTGCGTTCCAGCAACCAGGCCATGCCGCGCACGATTGGCGGCAGCACCCGCCAATAGAACAGCAGCGTGGTCAGCACACTCATGACCAGGATGATCGGCAGCGCTTGAAACGCCAGGATGAAATCCGCACCTGGTGCCCTGAGGTCGAAGGGAAGGGCACAGCCGCCGAGATAGCCGAACACGAAGGAGGTACCGGCGCGGGAGGCCGCCGCGATGGTATTGACGGCGTCATTGATGGAGCCGAACGCGCTCGCCACCAGCGGCAGCTTGAGCAGGACCAGCGCGGTAACGACCGTGACCGCAAGCCCGACCGCCATCTGCCACCATGACACCGCGCGACGATTTTCACCGAGCACCCATGCGATCGCCAGCAACGCCAGGACGCCGAACGCCGATTGCAGCTGCAACATGATCCCGATCCCCCGTGCGATTATGGCAGCGGGATACTTGCAAGCGCAATGCCGGGCAGCCGCTCGCGGCCGGGCATTGACAGCGGGATCAGGGTCGTTCACGGCGTAATCAACAACAATGGAGGCGGGGCAGGAACGGCTCACGCTTCGAAGAGCAGGATACCGGCCTCACCATGACTTCCCTGATGCCTGTCGGCGCCGGCGATCTGCTCAGGCATCCCTCGTTCCTGTCGTTTCTGCTATCGCGCAGCCTGTCGCGGTTCGCCAGCCAGATCGGGGCCGTGGCCATCGGCTGGCAGGTCTACGACATGACCGGCAGCGCCTTCGACCTCGGCATGATCGGGCTGGTTCAATTCCTGCCGACCGCGCTGCTGCTGTTCGTGGCCGGCCATGCCGCCGATCGCTACGAGCGCAAGCGCGTGGTGCAGCTCTGCCAGATCGCCGAAGGGCTGACGGCACTGTATCTCGCCTGGGGCGCCTATGCCGGCTTTCTTACGGTGACGCAGATTTTTGCTGCGTCCTTTGTGCTGGGGATCGCGGGCGCCTTCGAAAGCCCGGCGCTGGCCGCGATGCTGCCGCTGATCGCGCCGCAAGGCTCATTGCAGCGCGCCACCGCGATCTCGAGCGGTGCGGCGCAAATCGCCACCATTGCCGGACCCGCGCTCGGTGGGCTGGCCTATGCGCTGGCGCCAAGTGCTGCCTACGGCGTAATGACTGCGTTTTTCCTGTTCGGGGCCGCCTGCATGGGCGCGATCCGGATGGTCCAGCCGGCGGTGGTGCGGGATGCCGCGACACCGGATGACATTTTTGCCGGCGTCAAATTCGTCCGCAACAATCCGGCGATCCTCGGCACGATCTCGCTCGATCTGTTCGCGGTGTTGCTCGGCGGCGCCACCGCGCTGCTGCCGATCTATGCGCGCGATATTCTTGAGACCGGTCCGCTCGGCCTCGGCATCCTGCGCGCCGCACCCGCGGTCGGCGCGCTGTTGATGACCGCGTTCCTCGCGCACCACACCATCAATCGCCGCGTCGGAATGCGGATGTTTCAGGCCGTGATCGTGTTCGGCGTGGCAACCGTGGTGTTCGCATTGTCGCAGTGGATGTGGCTGTCGGTGCTGGCGCTGGTGGTGCTGGGCGCTGCGGACGTCGTCAGCGTGGTGATACGGTTCTCGCTGGTGCAGCTCGCGACGCCGGACGAGATGCGCGGCCGGGTCGGCGCCGTGAACTTCCTGTTCATCAACGCCTCGAACCAGCTCGGCCAGTTCGAAAGCGGCGTCACCGCCGCCTTGTTCGGCGCGATGCCGGCCGCCGTGCTCGGCGGCGTCGGCACGATCGCGATCGCGCTGTTGTGGATGAAGTTTTTTCCAACGCTGCGCGATGTGGAGAAGCTGGAGTAGGGCGCCGCGTCTTCCGTCATTGCGAGGAGCGCAGCGACGAAGCAATCCATACTGCCTGCGCGGATGAATGGATTGCTTCGCTGCGCTCGCAACGACGGTGGTTGGAGACTAGTCGGCCGATTCGGTTAGATTGATGGGTATAGATGCTTGAGTTTGACGCGAGCATTTTTGGTTGAGAATTGCCAATCGGCTTTGTTGTGGCATTTGTTTCGGTCGTGCTGCCATGCGGCGATCT
>JACDAG010000469.1 GCA_013695565.1 Bradyrhizobium sp. | reverse complement strand
TGATCCAGCGACGAAGCCCAGTCCCAATTCATGCGCGGTGTCCCTCACGCAGCATAAAACACGATCCAAAAAACACGATCAGCGAAAGCGAACGCGTATCCTGCGCATTCACTCTCAACAGAATGCTTCCGCGAACCGGGCCTTTTGACGGCGAGCGATTAAGGAACCGCGTCAGCCGCCTGCTTGCGCACAACTCTCAGGAGACCACAAGCGGCTCAGGAGACCGCAAGCGGCTCGGGAGACCGCGAGCGGCTCAGGACATCGCGAGCTGGCTTTCCTTGGCTACCCGTTCGAAGGCTTCGGTCGAGTTTTTGATGCGATACTGGCAATCGTCACCGTCGGTCGGAAGCAGCCGGATCACTTCATAAGTGCCACTGGCAGCCGGTCGGGCAACATTGCTGGCAGTAAAATAGACAGTCTCTCCAACGGTGTACTTGTGCTTCAACACCCTCTCCATCACGCAAGAATGTCGGCGGCGCTTAACAGTCCCGCTAGCATCGGCCGACATGAGAACCCCTGCGTCAACCTAGCACACCGCATGCCCAAAAAGCCAGCAACATCAAGCTCCCCAAAATAGGCATATTTTGTCAATATTTCAGTATGTTAAGCGGCAGTTTGCGGAAATTCGTATAACCGCTATTCCGGACCGAAGTTCCATTCGCCAAGGCCACCTTGGGGCTAGCGTGGCCCTCGGCTTTGGCCGGCCGGATCGGGCAGACCGCCAGCCCGTTTCAGACAGCATCGAACCGTTCGATCACCAGCGTTTCAGCGAGCCCGTCGCGGGTCCACTCCTGGAACGCCGGCAGCGCGTTCATCGCATCGACATAGTGCAGCGCCTCGTCGGCGACCGGAATCGCATAGGTGCGGAAGCGATGCACGACCGGCGCAAACATCGCATCCGCGCCGGAGAACGCGCCGAACAGGAATGGGCCGTCCTTGCCATAGCGCTGATGGCACTCGGCCCAGATCGCGTGGACTCGCGCGACATTGGCCTGCGCGTCATCCGACAGCGCCACGGCGCGGATCGGGCGGTGCAAATTCATCCCACATTCGTTGCGCAGCGCCATGAAGCCGGAATGCATCTCCGCCGAGATCGAACGCGCATGCGCGCGGGCCGCACGGTCTTCCGGCCACAGTTTTGATTGCGGAAATTTTTCGGCGAGATATTCGATGATCGAAAGCGAATCCCACACCGTGACGTCGCCATCGACCAGCGCCGGCACCTTGCCGGCGTGGCTGAAGCTCAGGATGCGCGCCTTGTCGGCCGGGTTGTCGGTGTAGAGCGGAACGAAGACCTCCTCGAACGGAATGTTGTTGGCGCGCAGCGCCAGCCATGGCCGCATCGACCATGACGAATAGTTCTTGTTGCCGATGACGAGTTTCAACATTTGAAAAGAAATCCTGTTTGATCGCCATCATGCCATAGTGCACAGCGGCGGTTCAACCTGTACATCAGCCGCATGCGGCTCGCCGCCATCGATCGCGCGTGACGGCGATCACGAGGGATTCAACATGCAGGGATATTGGGTCGACATATCCGCCATCACGTTCTTCGTCGTGGAGTGGACCGTCTATGCCTTCACCCTCGAGCGCACCGCGTATGGTCGCGACAGCCTGTCCGCCCGGATGCATATCTATCGCGAGGTCTGGATCCGAAACCTGCTCGATCGCGAGACCCGCATGGTCGATATGCAGATCATGGCGAGCTTGCAAAACGGCACGGCGTTTTTTGCCTCCAGCAGCCTGATCGCGATCGGCGGCGGGCTGGCGCTGCTGCGCGCCACCGGCGACGCCCTGGCGGTGCTTGGCGCGCTGCCGATCGATCTCAGCCCCTCGCCCGCTTTGTGGGAAATCAAATGAGTGGGACTGATCCTGATTTTCATCTACGCCTTCTTCAAATTCTCCTGGGCGTATCGGCTGTTCAACTATGTCGCCATCCTGCTCGGCGCGATGCCGCCGGCCTCGCAAAAAGGCACGCCCGAGGCGGAAGCGCACGTCATCCGCACCACGCGATTGTTCGAATCCGCCGGCCAGCATTTTAACCGCGGCCAGCGCTCGTTTTTCTTTGCGCTCGGCTATCTCGGCTGGTTCGTCAGTCCATGGGTGCTGTTCGTCACCACAGCCATGGTCGTGATCGTCACCTGGCGGCGGCAGTTCGCGTCGAACGCGTGGAAGGCGATGGGGAGTTGAATCAAGAACTCGTAGGGCGGATTGAGCCGAAGGCGTAGTCCGCCGCCCTTGGCTCCGACGTCGATGTAGTTGTGATATCCTGCACGCAGGGAGATTTCGGTGTGCATGATTGCGCGGTTGGCGCGGAGCGCGCTGCGGATCTTATCGCCTCATCATGACCGACGACGACAACAGCGACACGTGACCTGGGTCACAGTGGCGGCGAGCGCGTCGAGCCAGTGTGACGGCACCAGCCTGGATGGTCCGCGCTGCCTTCGATGGAGAAAGATCATGAACGATTTAGATCTCGACCGCACTCAGAGCCACGAACTACGGGACGATGAGCTGGATGCAGCATCCGGCGGACTTGTTGTGATCGCGATCATCGCGGTCCTTATCGGTCTATTGGTCCCCGCGGTTCAAAAAGTGCGTTGACCTGCGCGGTGATCCCGCTCTCGATCTGCGACGGGGTGTCACGATGACGGCTTGCGTAGCGATTGCGGTGACAGTGTACTAAATAGCTCGCGATGCACCGTAATGTCGGAGAATTCATGTTCGTGGGCATGGCGCCGAAGCGGGCCGCGTGGCTAAAACGGGTTCTACACAAATTATTTTAGCGCGCAGCGGTCAGGGGCCATGATCGAACAACCGTTGATTTTGCAGGGGTTCGTGCGTCATGGGGTGGGTTTTTGGAAGACCCTTGCAAGGGGAGTTGCCTTAACTGTCAGGCGTGAAAAGCCAATAAATTCAAAGCTCTTATCGGCATAGCGAACGTGGGCAGTGCCTAACTGTGTCAGGCCGAATTTCTAAGTGATTGAATCAACGAGTCTAATTTTGTGCGCTGTGTCAGTCATTTGACGCGATTTGGCAAATGCCCCCTCATGACAAAACCCCCTGACAGATTCGCTCTCATGTTTTTTGAATGGAGAGCTGTGTCATGTCGGATAAACTTGAAATCGGGGTCTGGGGACTGACTCTTAGTGCTCACGGCACGATAGCCATCGGCGCAGCCGTAGCCATCGTGACCATGTTTTTCGTGGTCTACTACATCACCCGCAAAACCTAATAGCTCGGCACTTTGTGTGTCCGGCAATCATAAGGCCCGTCAGTTGCTGCTGGGCTGATTTTTTAAGCTACTGTCGGCTTTAGAACTGGTTAGGCGACCCAATCACGGAGAGCCTGTTCTCGTCCCCCACCGAGAAGAACCGACTTGCGTTCAATCGATCATGTCAAAGGATCAGAAGTGTGCGCCACACCGAGCACCCACAATATGCGCAAGCAATTTCCGCGCTGGAGCCGGCGCTTGAGGCGAGAGATGGAAAGGTCATCGCGATAGGAGGATGGCCACTCTCAGGGAAGACAACACTCGGTCGATACCTCGCCTGGCAGTTCAACGTCTCGCTAATCGAGAGTGACCTGTTCATCATCCCAAACCAGGGCGGCATCGTCCATCGCGAAGATGAAGTAGCACGCGTCATCGAACACCGCATTGGTGGCGCGCATCCAAACCCCGTGATCATCGAGGGCGCCACAGTGTTGAAGCTGCTCGCGCAGATCAAGGTCAAGCCAGATTTCTCGATCTACGTGGAGCGCCTGACTAATCACGACGCTCACAACCTTGCCGCCGAACTCGACGCCTATCACAAACAATTCCAGCCGCGCGATGCGGCCGATCTGGTTCTTCTACTGCCGGACGACGACTAGAGTGAGGAAGTTACTCCACCGCACAAAGAAATGTCCCGATCACGACCCCGCAAAATCCTGCGGCGTGAAGCTGAGGTCGAGCACCTTCCATTCGCCGTAACGGTCGAGCGGCAGCATCGCATAGGGCTGACAGGCCTGCAGCGCGCTGATCGCGCTCTGCATCAATAGCGGGCCCTTCATCGAGGCGCTGGCCTCAATCAGCACCGGCTCCGCGGCGAGCTTTCCGTCCTGGCCCATGAACACGCGCAGCTTGACCTTGACGCCGTCAGCGCCCTTCAACGCGGCCGGAAGTTTCGAGCAGGTCCGCAAGTGTCGCCGGAACGCCGCAACCACGCTCGAGGTGACGTCAGCGGATGCGGAAGCCGGCGCGTCGAAATTGTCGCCGGCCTTGCCGTCGGATGGCGATGCAGCGGGCGGCGGGCTCGGCACGATGTCGGGCGGCAGGCCGAGCAGCACATTATATTTGAGCGTCAGGTCAGGCTCGGGCGGCCGGTAGGCCGGCGTGGAGGTCAGGGCTGCTTGCTGTTGCGCGGTTGGCTGCGGTGCCGGGGGCGGCGCGACCATGGCTGCCTGCTGCTGCGGCGGCACCGGCGGCAGTTGTTGAGCTACAGGCGCGGGCGAGCTCGGCGCGGCAGGCTTGTCAAACGCCGTAAAATCCGGTTGCGGCGTCGGAACCGGTTCGGGCTTGTTCTCGATGTCGGCTTTCTCAGGAATATCTTGCGGCGCGACGATATCGACCGCGATCGATTCAGCAGTGACCCCGCCGAACGGATGCACATCGGTGAACAGGAACAGCAGCGCCAGCAGCGACAGATGGGCGAGCGCCGATGCCGTCATATCCGAAGGTATGATCTGCCGCAGGTTCATCGTACCCAAACAATCGATGTCGCCCCCGGCCGGGAGCATAGCGCCCGGCGCGGCCGGTACTCAATTCTTTTTGCCTTTTTGCCCTTTTGGCTCAATCCCACTTCGGCGCGAAGGCGAAATCGGTGAGGCGGCGGTTGGCGCTGCCCATTTCGGAAATCTCGCGCATGTCCTGATCGGACAGTTCGAAATCGAAGATCTCGATGTTCTCCGACAGCCGCTCCAGCTTCGAGGTGCGCGGGATCGCCGCCACGTTCTGCTGCACCAGCCAGCGCAGGCAGACCTGGGCTGCGGTCTTGCGGTAGCGGTCGCCGATCCGCAGCAAGGCCTGGTCGTTCTTGATGCGGCCCTTCGCGACCGGGCTATAGGCGACCAGCGCCATGCCGCGGCGCGCGCAGGCTTCGAGCACCTTGGTCTGGTCCAGATAGGGATGGTATTCGACCTGATCGCAGACCAGCGGCTCCGGGCACGCCGCCGCAGCCTGCTCGATCAGGGCGACGGTGAAATTGGACACGCCGATGTGCCGGGCGAGGCCCATCTGTTTGGCCCGCGCCAGCGCGCCCAGCGTCTCCGAGAGCGGCACCTGCGGATTGGGCCAATGTAGCAGCAACAGGTCGACCTCGGTCAGGCGCAGCCTTGCGAGACTTTCCTTCGCCGATCGTTCGAGATCGTTGGGCGTGAAATGGCTGGTCCAGATTTTCGTGGTGACGAACACTTCGTCGCGCTTGACGCCGGAGCCGCGCAGCCCCTCGCCC
>JACDAG010000932.1 GCA_013695565.1 Bradyrhizobium sp. | reverse complement strand
TGCGGTGGACGCGGCGGCAGCGTTGACGAGCGGTGCCGAAGCGTACGGCGAAATCGTGTGGTCCTGGCGCCGCAAGGCTGGCGCCAAGCTTGCGAATGCGTTCGCAGGCGACGGTGGCAACAGAGCGGAGCTCACCGGGGAGAGCGCGTATAAGCCGTAAAGCCATTGCGCAGGGAATGTCGGATGTTCTCCGCTGAACCTGTATGCTCGTGTGCGCCTTTTCGTTCCACCCTTTGCACGCGAGACCGCGGGTGCAGCGCGCATCCGGCATTCCCTGCTCCCTCATTTGAGGGACATCGATATGCAAACCTCGGGCAGATCGTGCCGCGAGAAGGTAGACGCACATCTGCTGTTGAGAGAATCCGAAATGTATCCACGTCATTGCGAGCGCAGCGATGCAATCCATTTCACCAGGCAAAGAAAGAATGGATTGCTTCGCTGCGCTCGCAATGGCGGGCTGTCTCTGGCGAAGCCGCTACGCCTCAATCCCACGCTGAACCAGAATGCGCTCGGCGCTGTCGTTCCAGACGTCCATCTTCACGATCTGGCCACCCCTGACCACGAAGCGATCGACATAACGGTTGCCCTCGAACGGCGTGCCGTCGATCCATTCGCCGTAGAGCGTGCCGATGCTGTAGACGACGGTCTCGTCCGCGCCCGGGCAGACGTCGAAACGATCCATCTTCTTCTTGACCCAGCGATAGCGCCCGGCGTTGAAGCCGGTCGGCCCGCGCGGATGATCGAACTCGCGCCCGCCGGTGAAGGTGATGATGGTGCCCTGCTTCATATAGGCCGCAGCCGCATCCGGATCCGGGATCATCGACGCCGTGAGATAGGCTTCGACGACTTCGGCGTCGGACATCGGTTTGTTTTCAGCTTTGGCGGCAATGGACATGGCGATGGCTCCTGATCCACCAATACTACAATCCGAACCTCAAATGCATGCACATATTTTGAACAGTTTGGCCTATAAACTGCACACAATCTGGGGCTGCCTTGCGATGGCGGTTCCGCTAGGCTGAGCCCCATGAGCGCGCGAACGGCCTTCGACCTGATCTTCCGCAACGCCCGGACCCGGTCCTCGGCGACCCCGGTCGATATTGGCGTATCGGCGGGGCGGATCGTCGCGATCGAGCCACATCTGGCCTGCGACGCGCCCGAAATCGAGGTCGGCGGCAAGCTCGCCCTCCCCGGCTTCGTCGATACCCACATCCATCTCGACAAGGCCTGCCTGCTCGGCCGCTGCGGGCATGACCATGCCACCGTGAGCGAGGCCATCGCGGCGGTCGCCGCCATGAAGCGCGATTTCACCGTCGAGGACGTCTATGCCCGCGGCGCACGGGTGCTCGAGCGCGCCATCGTCCACGGCACCACACGGATGCGCACGCATGTCGAGATTGATCCGCGCATTGAGCTCCGCGGTTTCGAGGCGGTCAAGGCGCTGAAACGCGACTATGCCTGGGCGATCGATTTGTCGATCTGCGTGTTTCCGCAGGAGGGCCTGACCAACGATCCTGGCGCCGAAGAACTTCTCATTGCCGCATTGCATGACGGCGGCGAGGCGATCGGTGGCTGTCCCTACATGGACACCGATCCGGACGCGCAACTCGAAAAACTGTTCGATCTCGCCCAGGAATTCGACGTCGACGTCGATCTGCATCTCGACTTCGATCTCGATCCGTCCTGGTGGCATCTCGAGGAAGTCTGCCGGCAGACCGAGCGGCGCAACTACCATGGGCGCGTGGCGATCGGCCATGCCACCAAACTCTCGGCGTTGCCGCCGGATCTCCTGAAGGCCGCAACCGAACGGCTGGCGAAAGCTGGTGTTGCGGTGACCGTACTGCCGGCGACCGATCTTTATCTGATGGGCCGCGACGCCACGCACAATGCGCCGCGTGGTCTCACCGTGGCGCACCGGCTGGTCGAGAACGGCGTGCTGTGTTCGGTCGCGACCAACAATGTGCTCAATCCCTTCACGCCGTTCGGCGATGCGTCGCTGCTGCGCATGGCCAATTTCTACGCCAATGTCGCCCATGCCGGGATCAGCGAATTCGACGCCTGCCTCGACCTGGTGACGGACTTGCCGGCGCGCCTGATGAACCTGCGGGATTACGGCATCGCGCCCGGCAACCCCGCCAACCTCATTATCCTCGACACCGACACCGGGGCGAACGCGATTGCGGAACTGCCCGAAGTGCTGATGGGCTTCAAGAACGGACGCCAGGTGTTCGAACGGCGGCAACCGACGCTGTTTCCGCCGCAGGTATAGGTCTTCCGTCATGGCCGGGCTTTGGCGCCGTGCCGTTGACGCCCCTGCCAATCCGTTGTTGTTATCGGTCAACGAAAACAACAGCCGGGCAGGAAACCATGACCAAATCATCCACCGTCAGAAGCGTCGAAACGCTCTCCTGTGACGCCGGCTGGCGCAACTATCACTTCGTCAAGATCATCACCGAAGACGGCATCGTCGGCTGGAGCGAATACGACGAAGGTTTTGGCGCGCCCGGCGTGACAGCTGCGATCGAACGGCTGTCGGCACGGGTGGTCGGCAAGAACGCCTTTGGGCATGAGCGGATTTACGCGGAACTGTTTGCCGCGACGCGGCCCGCCGCCGGCGGCGTGGTGGCGCTGGCGCTCGGCGCCATCGAGAATGCGTTGCTCGACGTCAAGGCCAAGGCGCGCGGCGTGCCCTGCTACGAGTTGCTGGGAGGAAAAATCCGCGACCGCATCCGGGTCTACTGGTCGCATTGCGCGACCTGGCGGATCAACCATCCGGACTGGTTCAAGCCTGCGATCACCGACCTCGATGGCGTCAAGTCGATCGGCCGCGAAGTCCGAGAAAAACGCTTTACCGCGATGAAGACCAACATCTTCGTTTACACCGACGGCAAGCCGCAGGGCTGGCGGCCCGGCTTCGGCTCGCCGTTCGAGCCGGAGATCAATGTCGATCGCACCGTGATCCGCAATCTCTGCATGCACTTAGAGGCGATCCGCGACGGCGCCGGCCCCGATGTCGATCTGCTGCTGGATCTCAACTTCAACGCCAAGACCGAGGGCTATCTGAAGATCCTGCGCGCGATCAAGGATATGGATATGTTCTGGATCGAGATCGACACGTTCAATCCGCAGGCGCTCGGCTACATCCGCCGCCAGAGCCCGCATCCGATCTCTTCCTGCGAGACGCTGCTCGGCCTGCGCGAATTCCTGCCCTACTTCAACGAACAGGCAATGGATGTCGCGATCATCGACACACCCTGGAACGGGGTGTGGCAATCGATGAAGATCGCGGCCGCCGCCGAGCATTTCGAGGTCAACGTGGCTCCGCATAATTTCTACGGCCACCTCTGCACCATGATGAACGCGCATTTCTGCGCGGCAGTGCCGAATTTGCGGATCATGGAAACCGACATCGATCGGTTGGCGTGGGACCATGAATTATTCACTCATCTGCCCGAGTTCGTCGACGGCCATCTCGTGATCCCGGATCGTCCGGGCTGGGGCACCGAACCCAACGAAGAAGGCCTGCGCGCGCATCCCGCGAAGAGCAAGGGCGGGTTGTTGAATTACGGGCAGAAGAAGTAGTGGCACCTGTATGCGTCGTCCCGGCCTTGAGCCGGGGCCCATAACCACCGGCTTTCGTTTTGCGGAAGGCATCGACCACATCGCTTCATCGATAGATCACGCGGTACGGGTC
>JACDAG010000435.1 GCA_013695565.1 Bradyrhizobium sp. | reverse complement strand
CACATAGGCCGGCCGCGCCTGCAGTTTAGTCCACCAATCCTGCACGCGGGGATGTTTCTTCGCGCTCACTTCGTCCGGCGCAATCTCCTCGTCGATGCGCTTCACAAACGGTGCGGCCGCAACGTCTGATATCGAGTAGGCCCTGCCGACCAGCCAGCCGGAAGGCTTCATTGCCTCTTCCATCTTGTCGAGCAGTGCCACGAGTTTGCCGCGCGCAGCGTCGCGCTCTTCCTCGGTGTAGGGTTTGCGCGCGGCGCGGATCCAGGCCTCCTGGCGTTCCTTGCTCGGGATGTTTTTCAGTTTTTCGGCCAGTTCCGCATCCGACCATTGCGACGCCGTCTTTGCCAGATGATGCCGCCAGTTGAAGATGATGAGGTTGCCGATCAGGCCGTCGATATGCCGGATCCAGTTGCGCATCTCCGCCCGATGGTAGGGCGTGACTGGACGAAGCGGCGGATCCGGAAAGGTCTCGTCGAGATATTCGCAGATGGTGCCGCTCTCGTGCAGCGGCTGGCCGTCATGGATCAAGGTCGGGATCACGCCGAGCGGATTGATTTTCAGATATTCCGGCGAATGATGCTCCATGGCGGCCATGTCGACGACGTGGCCTTCATAGGCGAGGCCCTTTTCCTCAAGGCACAGCCGCACGCGGCGCGAGGCGCTCGAACGCCAGCCATGGTGAAGGATCAACATGATAACTCCCTGGATTTTTTCTCAACGTGCCTGGACGCCGCCTGGCGTCGGAGCGGGATGACTTTTCTTCGAATCGTCATCCCGCGCTATTTTTTTGTTTGAGCATGATCTTTTCGGAAAACCGCTGCACACTTTTCCGGATCATGCTCTAGTCGATTTCGAGGTTGTTCTTGCGGCCGATCTCGCTGACATCCCTGATATAGGCGCTCATGGCATTGGCGAATATTTCGGGCTTGCCGCCGACAATTTCGAATCCGTTGGCGGTCAGGGCCTTGATGACATCCTGCTCCGCGAGTGCGACATTGGCCGATTTGTTGATGCGGTCGACGACCGTCTGCGGCGTTCCGGCCGGAGCAACGAAGCCCGACCAGGCATAGTATTCGGCCGTGTAGCCCAATTCCTTCAGCGTCGGCGCGTCCGGAAATGCGAACCACCGCTTGTCGCCGGTCGTCGCCAGAACGCGCAGCGTGCCGGCCTCGACATGGCTGCGGATGATATTCGATGCGGCGAAATCCACCTGACCGGAAATCAGATCCTGGATCATCGGCGCCTCACCGCGATAATGCACGGCTTGCATGGGTGTCTTGCTGGCCTGGGAGAGCATGAGCCCAATCAGATGCGATGTGTTGCCGGGACCGGGAGAACCGTAGTTCAGGGATTTCGACGGACCATCGACCCCCTTCACCAGATCGGCCAGCGTCTTGTACGGGGATTCACTGCGGACCACGATTGCGAGCGGCGCCCGCACCGCCATCGCGATCGGTACAAAGTCCTTCATCGCGTCGTAGGGAATCGATTTCTTCAGCGCCGGCAACAGGCCATGGGTTGCGGCGTTGACATACAGCAGCGTGTAGCCGTCCGGTGCCGCGCGCTTGACGTTTTCGGACGCCAGAATTCCACCGGCGCCGCCCTGGTTCTCGATGACAAAGGTCTGTCCCAGATTTTCGCGCATGCGGTTTGTCACGATGCGCGCCGGCGTATCGGTGACGCCTCCCGCTGCCGCCGGAACAACCACCTTGATCGGACGATCCGGATAGGGATCGGTTGCCTGAGCATGCACGGCGCCGATCAGCGCGGCGAAAATGCCTGTCGCCGCCGTGGCCCCAATGACGACCCTTCGCATCGCTTCCTCCCCCGTGTTTTTGTTTTCGCAATTGCGAAGCTGGCGGCAGAGTAGCCAACATCGCGGCCTTGTGAAGTGACAAAACTGGTGTGCCGGCCTGCGTGAGCGGACTGCGTTGAAGCTGGGCTCGTTGCCCCGTCCGCCTGCTCGATCAACCCGATCTCGCTGGCCGGGCGACAGCGAATTTGATCGCCAGCGGATCGGAATTGCTGATAGTCTCGGGCGATATTTGAACGATTTGCGTTTTCAAAAGACTGTGGCCGGCAAGCTGGTCCGATCCAGCTTTCGTCGTCGAGCCCGCGGCGAAACGGAGGAAGCTCATGGCGAAGCTCAATATCAATGGGACAATGAGGGATGTGACGGTCGAGGCCGACACGCCGCTGCTTTGGGTCATTCGCGAGCAGGTCGGGCTGACCGGTACCAAGTATGGCTGTGGCGTGGCGCAGTGCGGTGCCTGCTCGGTTCACATCAACGATGAGCTGCAGCGCTCCTGCTCGATTGCCGTGGGCGATGTGAAGCCTACCGACATGATCGTCACCATCGAGGGGCTGTCGGTCGGGTCGACGCATCCGGTGCAAAAGGCCTGGGCCACCGTCGACGTGCCGCAATGCGGTTATTGCCAGTCCGGTCAAATCATGGCCGCCGCGGCGCTGCTGAAGAAAACGCCGAGGCCGACCGACCAGGACATCGATGAGGCCATGACCAATATCTGCCGTTGCGGCACCTATCAGCGCATCCGCCAGGCCGTGAATCTGGCAGCCGATGCCGGCACCACCGGCCGCCGCGCGCAGGGAGGTTAGTCATGCAAGACACAGTCATTGCAAAGCGCACGAAAATCTCGCGTCGTATCTTCATCGTCGGATCGGCAGCCGTCGCGGGCGGCGGTCTGGCACTCGGACTGAACCTGCCGTTCGGCGTTGGCCCGGCGCAGGCCCAAGCCGGCGCGACCGAAGTCAACATCTGGGTCGCGATCAAGCCCGACGACACCTGCGTGATCCGCATCGCTCGCTCGGAGATGGGCCAGGGAACGCTGACGGGGCTTGCGCAACTCGTGGCGGAAGAACTGGAGTGCGACTGGAATAAAGTGACGACCGAAGGCATCTCGCCGGCGCGCAATCTCGCCAGCAAACGTGCCTGGGGCGAGATGGGCACCGGTGGCAGCCGCGGAATCAGAACGTCGGAGGATTATGTCCGCCGCGGCGGGGCGGCGGCGCGTGTGATGTTGCTGCAAGCGGCGGCCGAGCAATGGAATGTGCCGGCCGGCGAGTTGACCGTATCCGATGGCGTCATCACGCACGGGCCAAGCAAGCGCTCGATCCGTTACGGCGAGGTCGCGGCCGCGGCCGCCAAACTGACGCCGCCGGATCCCAAATCCATCAAGCTCAAGGATCCAAAGAGCTGGAAGGTCGCGGGCCAGCCGCTGAAGCGGCTCGATACCGCCGACAAGCTCGACGGCAGCAAGGTCTTTGCCATCGATCTGAAACTGCCTGACATGCTCAACGCCGCCATCAAGGATTGCCCGGTCTATGGCGGCAAGCTCAAAAGCTACGACGAGAGCAAGATATCAGGCATGCCCGGCGTGAAGAAGGTGGTTCGGGTGAAGGACACCGCCGTTGCCGTCGTCGCCGATACCTGGTGGCGCGCCAAGAAGGCGCTCGATGCGCTGCCCATCGTCTGGGATGAAGGTCCGAATGCGCCGCAATCAAGTGCTGCCATCGCCGACATGCTCAGGGACGGCCTCAACGCGTCCACAACAAATGGCGACCGGAAGAACGGCGACGCGCTGAAAGCAATCGGCGAAGCCGTCACCAAGGTCGATGCGGTCTATTCGACGCCCTTCCTCGC
>JACDAG010000398.1 GCA_013695565.1 Bradyrhizobium sp. | reverse complement strand
GCCATTGCCCTGGGGCCGGCTTCGCTACAACACCAAATTCGAAGCCTATGAACTCGACATCGACGATGAAGAGTTGAAGCGCGCGCCGTCGTTCCGTGCCGACAAGGATTTCGACTGGGGCGATCGTGCGCAGGAAGCGGAGCTGCACCGCTACTACGGCATGCCGCCTTACTGGGGCGGCTTTTAAAATCGTTCCTGTGTTCCATTTTTAAATCGGCGGAACACTTGTTCATGTGGCGGGTTTTCTCAGTATGGATTTCTGAACTGAGGAGAACTCATATGTTAGCCAAATATACCATCGCCGGCGTGGCCGGTTCTGTGCTGCTGGCGAGCGTTGCATTCGCGCAATCCCCAACGACTCCCGCTGACAGCGCCCCCAAGGCGCCTGCACCCGCGACGGCGTCGGACATGTCTTCGTCGTTCCAGGGCAACTGGCGCGCCTCGAAGATGGTCGGCCTCAGCGTATACAACGACAGCAATGAAAGTCTCGGCTCGATCAACGACATGCTCACCGACAAGAGCGGTAACATCAAGGCCGTCGTGATCGGCGTCGGTGGTTTCCTTGGCGTCGGCGAGCATCTGGTCGCGGTACCCCTCGACAAGGTCAAATTCGTCAACGAGCCGATCGTCTATACCGGCGCTGCAAACGCGCCAGGTGGCGCAGGCGGCGCGCGTCCGGGCTCGACCACCACCACCGGTGCAGCCACGCCGCCCGCGTCGAAGCCGAATCCCTGGTATCCCGATCACGCCGTCTTCAGTGCGACCAAGGATCAGTTGAAGGCGATGAGCGAGTTCAAATATTCGACCAACTAAGGTCGCGGCCTTACGTCGCGATTGACTTGAAAAGGCCGGACGGCATCGTTGCCGCCCGGTCTTTCTTGTCGGGTGGCGCTCGCGCTGCGCGAGCAATGGTGCAGCGCATCCTATCAGGCCGGAACTCCCGATGTTAGGCTGAGGGCGCGGCAGGAGGATCCAAGGTCCTGCCAGACATCAACGGGAGGACGACATGGCTGAGAGCGTCTACAAGGTGATTGAGCTGATCGGTACCAGCAAGGACTCCTGGGAAAAGGCGGCCGCGGCGGCTGTCAACCGGGCCGGAAAGTCGTTGCGCAATCTGCGTGTTGCTGAGGTCGTGCAGCTCGATTTGCAACTGGACGCCAAGGGCAAGGTCGAAGCCTACCGCGCCAAGATGAAAGTCTCGTTCAAGTTCGAAGGTTAGCCAGCGTCATTGCGAGCGAAGCGAAGCAATCCATGTCACCGCATAACGGACAGATGGATTGCTTCGTCGCTACGCTCGCTTGCGCAAACGCTTCGCGTTTGTCGCAGGCAATGACGGCGTTGAGCAACCAGACTCACAGCCCCGGCAGCGCAGTCACATACACATTGATTGCGCCTTCGGCTTCCGCGATCACGCGCAGCGTTTTGGAATCGAAGGCGATGTCGGCCAGCCGCAGTTTCGTGATCTCGGCGGCGACGCGGATGCCGTCCTCGTTCTTCTGGAAGTCGGCGATCACGGCAGCGATCTTTTTCTGAGCGTTGCTGGCGAACGGCTTGAGGTCGACGGTGGCTTGTTCGGCCAGCGACCTTTGCAGATGCGGCACGGCGGCGCGCGCCGCGGCGCCCAACAGGCCGAATGCTGCCTCGGACTCCACGGCCAGTTCGATATCGGTCAGCCGCAGGGTCTGTTGCGCCTGATCGAGCACCGGCTTGCCCCAGATATGCACATTGGCTTCGCCGCCGAAGCCGAAGAAGCTTTTCTTCTCCTTGGCATTCACCAATAGCGATATCAGCAGGCGGTTGCCGGATGCAGCGACGCTGGCGCGCTTCACCGTGACGTCGACCGAGCCGGATCCGTCTTCGGGAAACGTCTTGCCGGCAAACTGCGCCTCGACGATCTTGTTGATCTCGGTAAAGGGCATGTCGATCGGCACGCCGATCGCGACCCGTCCCGGCGTGGGCGGCACGATGACGATCGTCGCCGGGAACGGGCAATTGGGTTTGGTTTCTACCGGGGTGATGCGGGTCTCGGCCTCGATGCCGAGCGTCAGGATCAGCGCCTGTGCGTCGACGCGCGGTTGGGCGGCGATCGCCCGGATCGGCCGCAGCTCCAGCCACAGCGCCGGCAGCGACGCGCTGGCGCCGGTACCCTGCAGCGGGATCGAGCGGCAGGCCTTGGCCCATTGCAGCTTCGCATTGTTTTCAAAGGTGGGATCGTTGCGCATCCGCGTCTGCACCAGATTGATCTGATCGGCGACCGTCTTGTCGATCAACGGCTTGACCTGCGCCGGCACGTTGATGCGGGCACCGGCCATCGTCAGGCTGGTGTCACCAAGGTTTACCTGCGCGGCGAGGTTGGGCTCGATGCGCCAGGCCGCAGCGATCTTCGGCCGCGCGGTAACGACGACATTGCCCTTGATCTCGGCGCTGGCGTTGAGGTTCTTGATGTTCACGCTGCCGATCTGCTTGGCGACATTGCCGCCGAGCAAGCCGCCGAGCGCATCGCCAACCGCACCCGTCGCCTTCGCCGACAGCGAGCCCGTGACATTGAGCGTTCCCGTCAGCGGCGTCGTCAGCGACAGCGCATCCTGCCCGCCGGTGGCGGCGATCGGTCCGCGCGAGGCGGTCCAGCCGATGTCGGCGTTCTGCAGGATCTGCGAGACTGGATTTTCAGCCTTGCCGTTGAAGGTGCGCGGTGATCCGCGATCGGCGGCGTCGCGGATCGCCGACAGCGCGACCGCGATCGGCGCCATTACAATGGAGCTGCGCGGGGCCGGCGGGAGCGCCGGCAATTCGACAAGCGCCGGCGGCTTGACGGTGCCACGCGGCGCCAGCCAATCCATGAACATCAGGCTGATCAGAAACGAGACTGCGACCACCGCAGCCCCGATCAGGATCGTCTTGGAATGCATCGGCAGACGCATCGTCCCCCCGGGCCGATTGAGCCACACCTTTTATTACAGGGGCGGCGAAGGTGACGCCAGACCAGGGTAGAACCCGTTGGCCGGTGCGTTAACGCCTCCGGACAAGGCAAAAGTACGGCTTGGCGGGGGCGGGGATAAATTGCATGCTGGCCCAACTGCCATAGATGCGCCACGCGATTTGTGGCCCCGTCATTATTTGCATTTTCTGAATGGATTTCCGTGAAGACCGAATTGATCGACCGCATTTACGAATGCGCCGTTGTGCCTGAACTCTGGCCCGAGGTGCTGGATGGACTGGCTGACCTGACCGATTCGAAAGGTGGCCTGCTGTTCTCGGCCCGCGACCGCGTCCTGAAATGGACCGCGTCGGAGAATTTGAACGATATCTTTCGCGCCTATGTCCAGGACGGATGGTTCACGAAGTGTCCCCGTCGGGTGTGCCTGTTCGGACGGTCGCTGCCCGGGTTTTTCGTCGAACAGGATTTCTGGACGCCGGACCAGCTCGACAGCAACCCGATCTATCGCGATTTCTTTCGTCCGCACGGGCTCGGCTGGTCGGCCGGCACCGGGCTGCAGATGCCGACCGGCGACCATATCGTCTTCAGCATCGAACGCGAGCACAGCCGTGGGCCGATCGAAAAGGAACGGGTGGAGGCGCTGAACGAGCTGCGCTCGCATCTGGCGCGCAGTGCGTTCGTTTCGGCCCGGCTCGGCCTGCAGCGCGCCAAGGGCGCCAAGGACGCGCTGACGTCGCTGGGATTGCCCGCGCTGCTGCTCGGCCAGGACGGGTCGGTGATCGAAGCCAATCCCCTGATCGAGAAGCTCGATGACCACGTGCAATGGCGCGCCCAAAGCCGCATCGCGCTGACCGACGGCCGCGCCAACGAGCTGTTGTCGACGGCGCTGGCGGCACTCGATACCAGTTCCGAACTCGCCGTGCGCTCGTTTCCGCTGCGTGACGGTGACGGCAAGGCCGCGATGGTGGTGCATATCATTCCGATCCGGCGCTCCGCCCACGACGTATTCGCCGGCAGCTACGCACTGCTGGTGCTGACGCCGGTGGCGGCCCCGACGGCGCCGCCGATCGAGCTGATGCGATCGCTGTTCGACCTCACCCCGTCGGAAGCTCGGGTGGCGCGCGGTCTTGCCGCTGGCGAGACGCTGGAGGATATCGCCGCAAATGGCGGTGTGGCCATGTCCACCGTTCGCTCGCAACTGCGTCAGGTGCTGGAAAAAACCGGATGCACTCGCCAGGCCGAAGTCGTGTCGTTGCTGGCCAACATCACGCTCGATCGGAATCCGGCGAAGAACTGATTTCATGCTGGCTGTCTATTTGAGCCGTCTTCATCCATTTGGATGATGCGGGTCCGGTCGGCTTGATTCACTGTTGGCGTGACAATTCGTGTCACCAGCCTCCGGCGAGCCGGAAGCTGCCAATCGCCGGCATTGCCTTGAGGGAAAGCCACATGAAGCGCTTCGTCATTCTTACCGTCCTGTTCACCTTTATCGTTGGCGCGTTCGCCGCGATGGCCCCCGCCTCCGCCGATCCGCACGGCGATCGCTTCAAGGCTGACTGCAAGAGCGGCGCCCGCAAATGCTGATTTGATGACGAACTGATAATTCGGCCCAGCCCGCCGGTCAGATCGACCGGCGGGCTTATTGCGTTTGGGCCCTGAACGCGAAAACGGCCCCGGCGAATGCCGGAGCCGTTTTGGATTTCGAAGCCCGGAGGTCTTAGCGGATGGTGCGGCCGAGGTCGGCGCGACGATCCGTCATCGGCAGCACGATCACCTTGGTGCCGACGCTGACCCGCGAATAGAGGTCGGTGACGTCTTCATTGGTGAGGCGCAGGCAGCCGGACGAAACATGGGTGCCGATGGTTTCCGGCGCGTTGGTGCCGTGGATGCGATAGATGGTGCCGCCGAGATACATCGCGCGGGCGCCGAGCGGGTTGCCGGGGCCACCGGCCATGTGGCGCGGCAGATAGGGCTGGCGGGCGATCATTTCCGGGGGAGGGGTCCAGGCCGGCCATTCCGCCTTCCTGGTGATGGTCTGCACGCCGGACCAGGTGAAACCGTCGCGGCCGACGCCGATGCCGTAGCGCATCGCCTGGCCGTTGCCCATCACCAGATAGAGATAGGTGTTGGGGGTATCGATGATGATGGTGCCGGGAGCTTCGCGGCTGTTGTAGTTGACGACCTGGCGGCGCAGGCGCGCCGGCATCTCGACCACATTGCCTTCGTTATAGGAGGGGGCTGCCTGCACCGGCGGCGGGGCTGCTTCGACCGGGGGCGCCATGAAGAACGGAAACAGCGGCAGCGGAGCCGCAGCGGCGGGTGCGGAAAATACGGTTGCGCCGATGGCCAGCGCGCCGAACGCGGCGGCGGCGAGGCGGGTGTTCAGCTTGAATGAGTGGAGCATCGGTCGTCCCCTTCAGTTTGCGCCCTTGTCGCGCCAGTTCCAGCGCGTCGTTGGACAAATCTGTACAGATCAACCGTTTCAGGACATTTGCACGATTTCGCCAAAATGGTTTCATCGCGTTAGGGAATTGTTTCAGGACGGCTTCGTCGCCTGACCCTGGAGCCAACGGGCGGCGGTCGCAATCGTTACACAAACCATTAAGGAAATTCGGAAAAAGCCGTCGTTTCGCTTTAGCCTTGCAGCGCCCGTAGCCGCTGCGTGTCGGGCGCCACGGCGGCGATGAAGGCGCGTCGATCGGCCACCGCATGGTGGAATTGTTCGAGCGCCAGCCCGATCACGGACAGGTCGCCGTCCTCGATCGCGCCGTCCTCGTAGCAGTCGAGCGCCTCGCGCAGCAACGCATCCGCGGTACCCTGCATCTCCACCAGCTCCTCCGGCGTTTCCGCCGTGCGCACCTTGGAAATCAGGTCGAGCAGATTGTCGCGGTGCGCGTCATATTGCTCGCGCTCTTCCCGCTTCCAGTAATGCTGCAGCCACGCCCATGCCGAGCCGACGCCCGAGAACACCATGATCGCGAACCAGAGGAAGTCGGTATTCCTTTCGAGGAACGTCCGCTCATTGCCGTCGATATAGGCCGCCGCACCCTGATGCGCCGGCAAGGCCGCGTCCTTGTCGGTGTCCGGCTTCTCGATTTGCGAGGCGGTCGGCAATTCCCGCGCGAGGTGCTGGCGCACCGTGAAGAGTTGTCGCGCGAAGGCGCCGACCGAAGTGTCCGACAGCGACTTCGGCGCGATGATCAGATGATTGACGCTGACGGTCTCGATCTTGTCTTCGGGCCGCGCCGGCGAAGCTGCGAAGATGCTGCCGGGAATTTCCTCGGATTCATAAATCAGATGCTTCTTCGAAATCGCCTCTGACACGTCGATCGGAAGAAATTTCGGTTCGCCCCTCACGGCCGCGGTGGCATTGATGGCCTCGACGGTGATCTTGCTGTTGAGCGGGCCGACCGTCATGAACGCCTCGACGGTCTGGTCGCGGGCCATCTCGGCGATTTGGTTGGTGCCGAACTGGGTGACCGTCACCTTGTCGGCACTGACGCCGGACTCGGTCAGGATCGTACGCAGCAGTTTGACGTTGGCCTCCGATCGTCCGACGACGCCGACTTTGTGGCCGGCGAGTTCATCGAGGGTCTTGATCTTGGGCGTCGGCGTTTTCTTGGAGCCCTTCGGCGCAATGCCGGAGGGCGCCCACAGCACCACGACGTTCTTGCGCAGGATCGCGACGGACTCGGCATTGGCCGGCAGGTTCATATCGCCGCGCGCGACCGCAAGATCGGTCTTCCCCGTCGTGAACAGAGCGAGGCTCTCGGTCGCGCCCGGGGTCGTAATCAGCGACAGCCGGACGCCGCTCTTGTCGCGCGCGAAGGTCTGCGCCATCAGCTGAACCAGTTTTTGGTCGTCGCTTCCGGGCGGGCCAACCGCGATCCGCAAGGTGATCGGCTGCAGCAGATAATAGAGCGCGCCTGCGGCGGCGCCGAACATGAAAATTCCGGCAGCGAGGATCAGCAGCGAATAGTTCTTTCGCTTCCGTCGGGGCCGGGGTGGGGCGGAATTGTCGCTCGGGTTTGACATCGTTCTGTCACGTTACACGAAAAAGGGCCCGTAGGGGCTGGAAAAACACCTAACACATCGATGACGTCATACGCCTGAAATATCCATGAACGAACGTCGGAAGATGAGAATCATGGATAATCCGGGGGGCCCGGCATGCGGGTATTGATAGCAACCGACGCCTGGCATCCGCAGGTGAACGGCGTCGTCCGGACGCTGACTTCGCTGGCGCACAGCGCGTCCAGCCTGGATGCAGAGATCAGCTTTTTGACGCCCGACGGCTTTCCCTCGATCGGCGTCCCCACCTATCCGGGCCTGCGCATTGCACTGCCGAACCGCCGCGAGATCGCGCGCCGGATCGAGGCGGCGGCGCCGGAGGCCATTCACATCGCGACCGAAGGCCCGATCGGCTGGGCGGTGCGCGGCTATTGCCGCCGCCACAAGCTCGCGTTCACCACGTCCTACACCACGCGCTTCCCGGAATATGTCGCGGTCCGCACCATGATTCCGGCGAGCTTCGGTTACGCGCTGTTGCGGCATTTCCATGCGGCGGCGTCGACCACCATGGTCGCGACCGCCTCATTGCGCCAGGAGTTGAGCGAGCGCGGCTTTCGCAAGCTCGGCTTCTGGACCCGCGGCGTCGACACGGAATTGTTCACGCCCGAGCGCCCCGCCACGATCGACCTGCCGCGCCCGATCTTCATGACCATGGGCCGGGTTGCGGTCGAAAAGAATCTCGAAGCGTTTCTTGCGCTCGACCTGCCGGGAACGAAGGTCGTCGTCGGCGACGGGCCGCAGCGATTGCTGCTCGCGCAGAAATATCCTGATACGGTCTTCCTCGGCGAGAAGAAGGGCGAGGATCTGCGTTCGCATCTGGCCGCGGCCGATGTCTTTGTGTTTCCGAGCCTCACCGACACTTTCGGTGTGGTGCAGCTGGAGGCACTCGCCTGCGGCACGCCGGTTGCGGCGTTTCCGGTCACCGGGCCGGTCGATGTCATCGCCGATCATCCGATCGGCGCGCTGGACTGGGACCTTCGCAGCGCGTGTTTGCGCGCGCTGACCATGTCGCGCGAGGCCTGCCGAAATTTTGCGCTGGGGCGTTCCTGGGAGAACAGCGCCCGGCAGTTCATCGGCAATCTGGCCGCGCTGCAGCCCAGCCGCGTCACGCTGCCTGCACGCCGCATCCCCGGCACCAGCGCCGTGCAGGGCTGATCCAAATCTTACTTTTGAAGAGAGACGAGAAGGCAAATCATGGCAGATATCATCAAGCTTGACGGCACCAGGGCGTTGGACTTCGACCGCGAGACGGTCGAACAGGCCTATGACCGCTGGGCACCGGTGTACGACCTCGTGTTCGGCGGCGTGTTCAGCAAGGGCCGCAAGGCGGCGATTGCGGCCACCAACAAGATCGGCGGCCGCGTGCTCGAGGTCGGCGTCGGCACCGGCATCTCGCTGCCGCAATACGCGTCGCATCTGCGCATCTTCGGCACCGATATTTCCGAAGCGATGCTGCAGAAAGCGAAGAAGCGCGTCGACGCGCTCAAGCTTGGGAATGTCGAGGGCCTGGCGGTGATGGACGCCGAGAAACTCGAATTCCCGGACAATTCCTTTGACGTCGTGATGGCGCAATATGTCGTCACCGCGGTGCCGAACCCGGAAGCCGCACTCGACGAATTCGCCCGCGTGCTGCGGCCGGGCGGCGAACTCATCATCCTGACTCGTGTCAGCGCCGACGCCGGCATGCGCCGCTTCATCGAGCAGCGCCTGCAGCCGGTGGTTCGCCCGCTCGGCTTCCGCACCGCCGAGTTCGCCTGGTCGCGCTATGCGCAATGGCTGGCGGGCGCGCGCGGCATGGAATTGGCGGAGCGCCGCCTGGTGCCGCCGCTCGGCCACTTCTCGCTGGTGCGTTTCCGGAAAGTCGAAATCGCCAAGGCGGCTTGACGTTGCGACAAAAGTCGTTGCGTCATCGCGCCGCTGCGAAGCTTCGTATGACATTTCGATGATGTCATACGCCGGACATCGAATCCCTTTAATCCCTAGCCCTAGAGAACTTTGGGGGAGATCATGATCAAGAACTTCATGCAGGAATTGCGAACCCAGCGCTGGGACGACCATCGCTACTATCATCACAGCCGCATCAACCAGTCGCTGCACTTCGTCAGCGCGGCGGGTTTCCTGTTCGCCTATGTCATGCTGTTCATCGATCCTGTGGTGTCGGCGCTGGTCGGCTGGCTGGTGTCGATGACGTCACGCCAGGCCGGGCATTTCTTCTTCGAGCCGCGCGGCTATGACCACGTCAATCAGGCGAGCCACGAGCACAAGGAAGAGATCAAAGTCGGCTACAATCTGCAGCGCAAGGTCGTGCTGATGGTGATCTGGGCGCTGTCGCCGCTGGTGTTGTATGTCGATCCGACCTTGTTCGGCATGTTCACGCCCTGGACCACGTCGGCGGATTTCATGCGGCAGGTCGCCAAGATCTGGCTGACGATCGGCATCGGTGGGCTGTTGTTCCGCACCATCCATCTGTTCTTCATCCGCGACGTCGAGACCGGCCTCGTCTGGATGACCAAGATCCTGACCGACCCGTTCAGCGACCTCAAGCTCTACTACAAGGCGCCGATCGCCTTGATGAAGGGCGAACTGATCGACCCGGGCCTCGAGAAGCACGTCAAGCACGCGTGATCGATTTCGTATGTATCAAATGTTCGTCATGCCCGGCCTTTGTGCCGGGCATCCACGTCTCAAGCTCGTCATTGCGAGCGAAGCGAAGCAATCCAGCTCTCCACACAGGGATAGATCGATTGCTTCGTCGCTTCGCTCCTCGCAATGACGAAGAAGGCTAACCTGGCTGTGATAATTGTCGAAAGCGCGCCCTCAGCGCCCGAACCGTTTGGCGAACATCTCTCTCAGGATCTGCCGCTTGATATTCCTGTTGGTCAGCGACCCATCATGCCACCACCAGCCGTCGCGCTTCATCTTCTCGGTGGCGGCGACGAAGCGGTCGGCGACGGCGGTGAAATCGTCATCCGTGTAGTTCAGGCTGAAGATCAGCCGGCCCGTTCCCACCCAGCTCAGGGCCAGCCCTTCGGCGCGCAGATAATACTGCAGCATCCAGTTGTATCGGCACGGCTCGGTATAATGCACCATCCAGATCGACGACAGATTGCTGACGCGCACGGGAAGATCCTGGGCGATCAGCCGGTCGTTCAATTGCTTGGCGCGCGCGTTCCAGGTCTCGTCGAGACCGTTATAGACCGCGTTGAAATTCGGGCTCGCAAGCTGGCCGAGGAATTCGTCCATCGCCGTCATGACGTAGGGATGCGAATTGAAGGTGCCGCGGGCAAAGCAGACGTCGGCGGGGCGATCGTCGCGGAAACGCCGCATCAGATCCTTGCGGCCGCAGACCACGCCGACGGGGAGTCCGCCGGCCAGACTTTTCCCGTAGGTCACCATGTCGGCGCGGACGCCGAAATATTCCTGCGCGCCGCCGGCCGCAAGCCTGAAGCCGACAAAGACCTCGTCGAAGATCAGCACGATGCCGCGTTCGGTGCAGACCTCGCGCAGCTTCTTCAGCCATTCGGTATAGGCGGCGCGATCGAAATTCGCGGACCTGGAACTGTCGACCAGCGCGGAATCGCCGGGCGCGTTGGCGTTCGGATGCAGCGCCTGCAAGGGGTTGACCAGCACGCAGGCGATGTCGCGGCGCGTCTTGAGCACATGCAGAGTCCGCTCCGACATGTCGGCGAGGGTATAGGTCTCGCGCGGCGAGACGGGGTTGCCGACGCCGGGCTGCACGTCGCCCCACCAGCCGTGATAGGCGCCGGCGAAGCGAACCAGATGCGTCCGCTTGGTGTGGTAGCGCGCCAGCCGCACCGCCTGCATCACGGCTTCGGTGCCGGACATGTGGAACGAGACTTCGTCGAGGCCGGAAATCGCGCACAGACGTTTGACGTTGTCGGTGATGACGGGATGGTAGGTGCCAAGCACCGGTCCCAGCGCCTGCGCGCGCTTCTGGGACTCCGTGATGCACTCCTTGTAGAAGTCGTTGCCGAAAATGTTGACGCCGTAGGAGCCGGTGAGGTCGTAGCAGACGTTGCCGTCGACATCGGTGACGGTGACGCCGGAAGAGGATGCCGCGAAGGCGCTGGTGGAAAGATGTTCGCGCACCAGGCGGCTGTACTGGAACGGCACCCGGTAGGCTTCGGTGAATTGCAGGTCGGAGATTCGCTCCGCTGCTTCCGCGGTCATCCGCCGGCCCCTGGGGTAACGGTCCCGATAGACGCCGGCGAGCCGGAAGAAACCGTCCTGGCGCTGCTTGGCGATATCGGCCGGCGCGCCGTCGGAACAGAAGAACTCACCGATATCGAATTCGTAGTGCGGCACGAGGCGCGCGACCATCCTGGACATTTTGGAATGTCCGGTCAGGGAACGGTGCTTGGCCCGCGACAGCGCCAGCCGCGCCTGCAATTTGGGGAAAGTCACCGCGGCGCCGGCAAGTGCGGCGGCGGACAGCGACAGAATCGAAAGGGGCGAATCCATGCCACCAGCGCTAGCTAATCCTGCTAACAGATTCATGACAGTCAAGGGCCTGATTTCGGCCTTTACCCAGCAGGAAGACCTCAATTTCCTGCTGACCAACCGGATTCCGCGGGCGGCGATCACCCGGTTCATGGGCTGGTTCAGCAAGATCGAGAACCCGCTGGTGCGGGACGCCTCGATCGCCTGCTGGCGGCTGTTCTCCGACCTCGATTTGTCGGAGGCGAAGAAGACCGAATTCAAGAGCCTGCACGATTGCTTTACGCGCGAACTGCGCCCGGGCCTGCGCCCCGCCGACCCGGATCAGGCGATTATCACCAGTCCCTCCGACGGCATCATCGGCGCGTTCGGTCGGATCGAGGACACGAAACTGTTCCAGATCAAGGGCGCGCCATACTCGCTGCTCGATCTGCTCGGCGATCCCGCTTTGGTGGAGCGTCACCGCAACGGAAAGTTCCTGACGCTGCGGCTGACGTCGAGCATGTATCACCGTTTTCATGCGCCCTATGAGGCCACGATCGAGCGAGTGACGTTCATCCATGGTGACGTCTGGAACGTCAATCCGATTGCGCTGAAAAGGGTGGAGCGGCTGTTCTGCAAGAACGAGCGCGCGGTGATCGAGACGCGGCTGGCGTCCGGCGAAGCGCTGACGCTGGTCCCGGTCGCCGCGATCCTGGTCGCCAGCATCCGCCTGCACTTTTTGGATCTGACTCTCAACGCGCAAAGCAAGGGGCCGGTCGAGTTTCCCTGCGACGCGAAGGTTCATAAGGGCGACGAACTCGGCTGGTTCGAGCACGGCTCGACCATCATCGTGCTGGCGCCGCAACATTTCGAATTCGCCGACAACGTCACGGAGGGCGCGCGCATCCGCGCCGGCGAGGCGTTGCTGCGGAAGCCCTAGGTTGGCATGCCGGCTATCGCTTGCTGCGCCAGCAAGGGATAATCGGGATCCACGATGTTGGCGAGCCCGCGCATTTCGCCGACACTGAACCATTTCAGCTCGGTGTGTTCATCGCACACATTGGCGGGCTCCCCGCCTTCCCAGCCCGTCACGGCATAGACGTGATGCAGCGCATCGCCATAGCGCTCCGGCCGTCGCTCGCTCACGGTTGCGATCAGCCGGAACGCGGTCGGTGTCACCCCGGTCTCTTCCTGCACCTCGCGGACCAAGGCTTCATCAAGGCTCTCGCCGTCCTCGACATGCCCGCCGATCGTGTCCCAATGAACAGGCCAAACCCTTTTCGAAGGCGCACGCAGGCCGAGAAGAACCTTGCCGTCCGCGTTGACGAATAATGCGCCGACGGTTCTGGCAATCTGCTCTTCCATGATGAGTCCCTGCATCAAGCCCGCGCACTAGCCGCCTTCAAGAAATTCAAGCAACCCTGCGTGCAGGCGGTGTTCACCGTCCCATAACTGGATGTTGTATCCATCCGGGAATTCGGCCGGGTCTTCATCCCTGAACGAAAGCGCGCGCACGTTGCGGTCGACCGGTTTGCACATCAGCCAGTCCGTGCCGGATGATTGCGAGAAGCGATCGCCCCACACCTCGATCTCTTCAGCGGCTGGCGGCTTCGGCCCGGGGCCGAGATGTCCAAGCACCGATGGCGTCAGCGCCTCCTCGACCGCGCGCGCCTTGTCGATGCCGGCGATGGCCAGATCGAGGGCAAACATCCCGGCGATTCTTGGCGTGACCGGCACGGCGTGCGCCTCGAGCAGTTGCTGCGCGCGCTGCTGAATCGGAATTCTCAAGTCCCGGCCTTCAAAGCCGCTTCCGAGCCGGCGGTGCACCCGCTCGCGGGCGGCATCCGAGAGTGCGTACGCATTGGGGAATTCGAATGTGATCTGAGGACCGCGATCATCCAGCAACACCGTCCATGGTTCGTCGCCGTATTGGCGCCTGAAATCGTCGATCGGCAACGGCGGGAAAGGGACCAACCGGAACTCGGCTACCAATTGCTCGGTAACTAGCCGCCAGGCTTTCTTGTGCTCGGCCGTCAGCGCGCTTTCCGCTGTGTAAAATGCCGTTGCGTTTCGCTCCCCCGTGGCGGAATAGCCCCAAAGCTCGGCGCCACTGCACCCGCCAACCGCGATCTGTTGCCGAAGCGGCGCCGGCAGCCGCATCACCACCCGTTGCTCGACATTCTCGACGCTCTGGCCGGTGATCAGAACCAGGACAATCCCGCGCTCCAGCAAACGTGTGAGCGCGTCCAGCATGGCGGGCTCAGCCGGGCGATACAGATCCGCCACCGTCTCGTCGACATCGGACAGCACGAGACGGAGCTTGTTGTTCCAGACGATCGTGCGTGGCAATGCCATTGTCAGAATTCCAGCGTCAAAATCAGGGCTCGAGCTCTCAGCGGAAGTGTCGTGTTCGATCGTTATCAGGGATGGCTTCGCCCCGCCATATTCCCTATCTATCGACCGATCCGATCGATAACGCGAGAAAGATGGTGCGATGGCGCGGGCGCCTGTACTGGCAGCGGGAGGCATTGTAGTGCGGCAGGCGGCCACGCCGCTGGTCGCTGTCGTGCGGCTGCGCAAGCGCAACGAATGGGTGCTGCCCAAGGGCAAACTCGATCGCGGCGAGACGCCGCGGGCCGCTGCCGAACGCGAGGTCAATGAAGAGACCGGCCACGACGTTGCCGTACATGAATTCCTGGGCACGCTGGTTTATGATTCCCGCGGCGGCTCCAAGGTCGTGCACTTCTGGCGGATGGAAGCGGGGGCTGAGCCGGTTCGCAAACTGATGCGCGACGTCAAGGCGGTCGAGTGGCTGCCGCTCGCCGACGCCATCGAGCGGCTCTCGCGCGGTTACGAGCGCGCGTTTCTGGAAAATGTCGGACCGATCGCGCTGTCGGCAGGGGGCGTCACGCAGACCGGTACGTCCGCGGCTCATGCGCCGGAGCCGATCCGTATCGAGACGATCAGCGAAGCACGGGATCGACGAAGCCTCATGCAGAAAATGTGGGACTGGTTTCGCGCGGCGTGATTTCTGGACTCCCTCGCCCCGCTCTTCGCGGGGAGAGGGGTTGGGGTGAGGGGCCTCTCTCCCGGCAATGATTGTCGAGATACCTTACCCCCTCACCCGGATCACATCTGCGATGTGATCCGACCTCTCCCCGCAAGCGCAGGGCTGTCCCGGGAATGATTCACTATGCCGCAGCGCATGCCCGGCAAATCCAGCGTGAACCGGATACTTTCTGGTTGTCGAGACACAGAAAAGAGCCGGGCATGCAATACG
>JACDAG010000384.1 GCA_013695565.1 Bradyrhizobium sp. | reverse complement strand
GCCGTAGCCTGATCGCTCCGCCCATCGCCGATCTCCCGAATCATTCCGGTCAGGCAAGAGAATCACAATGGCGGTCGCCCTACAAAATCGAGTCAGCACTTTCGAAGGCTGGTATAATTCCGTGTCGTTTTTTGTTCGTCGTGGACACGGAAACAAGCGAGAAAACGTCGCAGCCGGGCGACCTTGAAGCCGGCAGCCTCGGCGCGCAGCATGAAATCCCAATCCATCGCGTAATGAAATTCGGTGTTCATCGGCCCCACCTTGTCCCACACGCGACGGCGCCAGAACATGGTCTCCTGCGGAACGTAGCCGGCGTATTTGAGCGCCTCGCCGTTATGCGCGGGGAAAACCGCCCGGCCGATTTCCGAGCCGGCATAGTCGATGAAGATGCGGTGTCCGTACAGGAAGTCTACATCCGGACGTTGTTCGAAGAAATTTGCGATGGAGGCTAGCGTGCCCGGCAACAGGGTATCGTCGCTGTTCAGATAGGCCATGATATCGCAATCGATGTTTGCGAAGCCCTTGTTGATCGCGTCAGACTGCCCGCCGTCTGGCTCGCTTCGCCACGAAATCCTGTCGCCGTAACCTTTCAGAATCTGGACCGTGTCGTCGCCGGATGCTGCGTCCTGAACATGGTAGAAGAGGTTTGGATAGTTTTGGCCAATCACGCTGTCGATCGTTGCGCCCAGGAAGCGGCCGTAATTGAAAGTGGGCGTGACGATGGCGATGCGCGGCGGCTGTTTCGGCAGGGGCGGCGCGGCCGGCAGCGTACGCAGGTCGAGCGGATGAGGCGGGTGCTGCTCGAATGTCCACATCGGTGGACGCAGCCATAATCGCCTGACATGGGCGCGCGATCTTGCGTACGCTTCCTTCAACTGGCTCTGGCTGGCGTCGAGTGCATCGAGCCGCTGCTCGATCGCCTTCAGCCGCTCCAGGATCTGCCGCCCGAACTCGTCATCCATTCCGTCGGTGTCCGATCAGTTGTCTTCCAGCCGCCTTTGATCCCTATCCCGCGTTGGCTTTCAGCCCGGCGGCTTCAATGCCCGCGATGGCGCAGATCTCGTCATTGTCCGAGGTGTCACCGCTGACACCGACGGCGCCGAGCAGGACAGCGCCTTCCTGGATCAGGACTCCGCCGGGTACCGGAACGAGACGGCCTTGAGCCAGCGTGTTCACCGCGCTGACGAAATAGGCCTGCTCCTGCGCACGCTGGAACAGCGCTCGCGAGCCCATGCCCAGCGCCAGCGCGCCATAGGCCTTGCCGTGGGCGATTTCGGCCCGCATCAGGCTGGTGCCGTCCTGGGCGGCCGTGACTTTGACGCAGCCGCGGGCGTCGAGGATGGTGATGACCAGCGGCTTCAGTTTTTTCTCGACGCCTTTGGCAAGGGCGGCATCGAGAATCTTGCGGGCAATATCGAGGGTCAGTTCAGCCATGGATCGATTCCTTTGCGATAGAAGGGTGAGTTGGTCTTTGCGCGGTCAAGGCTCATCGCGAGAACGCGCGCGACGTGAAGGGCAGTGCGCTCGCTGCCATCCTTGATCTGATGCCGGCACGAGGTACCGTCGGCGATGATCAGCGTGGCCTCGTCGGCGCCACGCACCGCCGGGAGCAGTGAGAGTTCGGCCATGTCCATCGATGTTTGGTACGTGTCGGCAGCATAGCCGAAGGCGCCGGCCATGCCGCAACAACTGGACTCGATGGTCTCCACGCTCAGATCGGGAATGAGGCGAAGCGCCTTTTCGACCGGCTTGAACGCGCCGAATGATTTCTGATGGCAATGGCCATGAACCAGCGCTTTTGCGGGTATGGCGCCGAGCGGCAATTGCAGGCGGCCGGCTTCCGCCTCACGAACCAGAAACTCCTCGAACAGCAGTGCATGTGCGCTGATGGTCTTTGCGTCGTTATCGGAACGCAACGAAAGCAGCTCGTCGCGGAGCGTCAGGAGACAACTCGGTTCCAGTCCGATGATGGGTACGCCGCGCGCGGCGAACGCCACGTAGGTCGTGACCAGTCGGTCCAATTCCGCACGCGCCTGATCGACGAGGCCCGCTGAAAGAAATGTGCGTCCGCAGCACAACGGTCGGCCGTGATCTGCAGGTTTGGGGACGTGGACGCGATATCCGCCTTCAACCAGCACACGTAGCGCGGCGTCGAGATTTTCCCGCTCGTAGGCACGGTTGAAGGTGTCTGCGAACAGCACCACTTCGCGGCCGCCTTCCGGTCCGAAGGCCTCGGCATCGGTCCGGAACACATCGCGCCGGAACGCGGGCAAAGTGCGTTTTGTGCTGATGCCGGCGAACTTCTCGAAAAGCGTGCGCAGAATGGGACTCCGGTTGCGCCAATTGGCGAGCGGAGCGAAGCGCGATGCGAGGCCGGCATAACGTGGCAGATACCCGATCAGCCGATCGCGCAGCGAAAGCCCGCGCGCTGCCGCGCGCGCCGCCAGCACCTCGATCTTCATCTTGGCCATGTCGACACCGGTTGGGCATTCGTGGCGGCAGGCCTTGCAGGACACGCAGAGTTTGAGCGTATCCACCATCTCGTCGGAGGCCAGCGCGTCCGGCCCGAGTTGGCCGGAGATCGCCAAACGCAACGTATTGGCGCGGCCGCGGGTGACGTCCTTCTCGTTGCGGGTCGCGCGGTAGGACGGGCACATCACGCCGCCTTCGAGCTTCCGGCAGGCGCCATTGTTGTTGCACATCTCGATTGCGCCCTGGAAACCGCCGCCGGCGCCGGGATAGGCCGACCAGTCGAGTGCGGTCTTCAGTTCGCCGATACGATAGTCCGGCGGATAACGAAACAGCGTGCGGTCGTCCATCTTGGGGGGATCGACGATCTTGCCCGGATTGAGAACATTACCGGGGTCGAAGCGCTGCTTGATCTCCCTGAAATCGGCGACAATGCGCGAACCAAACATCGCCTCATGGAATTCGGAGCGGACCAGGCCGTCGCCATGCTCGCCGGAATGCGAACCCTTGTATTCGCGCACCATCTCGAAGGTTTCCTCGGCGATGGCGCGCATCGCCTTGACGTCCTTTTCGAGCTTCAGATTGAGCACAGGGCGCACATGAAGGCAGCCTTCGGAGGCGTGCGCATACATCGTGCCACGGGTGCCGTGTTTGGCGAAAATTCCGTTGAGGCGTTCGGTGTATTCGGCAAGGTGCGGCAGCGGCACCGCGCAGTCCTCGACAAAGGAGACCGGCTTGCCTTCCTGCTTCATCGACATCATCACGTTGAGGCCCGCGGCGCGGAAGTCGGCGATGCCGCTCTGCAGTGCCGGCTCGGTGATTTCAACCACGCCGCCCCATTTGCGCTGCGGCTTGTCCCAGCCGAAGCCCAGATCGGCCATCAGCTCGCCGAGTTGCTTCAGGCGACGCAGGTTTTCAGCCTGATCTTCCTCGGCGAATTCCACGATCAGCACCGCGTCGGGATCACCGCGGACGGCGGTGCCGATGATCGGCTGAAACATCGCGATCTCGCGGCCCAGTGCAATCATGGTGCGGTCGACCAGTTCGACCGCGATCGGGCGGAGCTTCACCAGATGCTGGGCTGCGTCCATCGCCTCATAGAAGCTGCCGAAATGACAGACACCCAGCACCTTGTTGCGGATGACCGGCCATAGCTTGAGTTCGACCTGTGTGGTGAAGGCGAGCGTACCCTCGGAGCCGACCAGCAGGTGCGCCAGGTTATTGGCTGCGTTGCGCGGCACCAGCGCATCGAGATTGTAGCCGCCGACGCGCCGCTGCACCTGCGGGAATCTCTCGGCGATCTCGGCTGCCTCGCGCTTGCCGAGATCGAGCATGTCGCGGAACAGGGCGAGCCCGCTGTCGGGTGAATTCACGCGCGCGAGATCGCGCGGCACCTCACCGAAATGCAGCAACGTGCCGTCGGCCAGCGCGGCATCCATCGACAGCGTGTTGTCGCGCATGGTGCCGTAGCGAAGCGAGCGTCCGCCGCAGGAATTGTTGCCGGCCATGCCGCCGATGGTGGCGCGCGATGCCGTCGAGACATCGACTGGAAACCACAGCCCGTGCTTTCTGAGCTGGCGGTTGAGGTCATCGAGCACGATGCCGGGTTCGACCACGCAGGTGCGATTTTCGACATCCAGCGAAAGGACGCGATTCAAGTGCCTGGAAAAGTCGACGACAATTCCCTCATTGACCGTCTGGCCGCATTGCGAGGTGCCGCCACCGCGCGGGGTGACGATTCGGCCGGCGTCCTTCACAATGGCCAGCGTCCGCAACGCCTCGTCCATGGTCCGGGGGACCACCACGCCAAGGGGCATCATCTGGTAGAACGAGGCGTCGGTCGCGTAGCGGCCACGGTTGAAGGCGTCGAAGAACACGTCGCCGGCAATCTCGCGGGCGAGACGTGCGGCAAGGGCGCTGTTTTCAGCCGAATTTTGCGACTTTTCGGCCCCTGTTGCCGCCATTGTCCTGATCTCGTGAATGCTCCGCCACGTCTTGCCTGCCGGGGTCCGCCTTGGCAAGGCAAAGCCCTGCTTCTTGTGCATTGACGGGCCCCGCCGGGCGGGGGACAAGCCCGCCAAATAGTGATATTCGAGCGGCTCGCGAAGCCGAGACTCTAGCAAAGACAAGACCGGGAAGGACGCCCCATGACTGTGCACTCTGGACGGCATTTTCTGCAGATTCCGGGGCCGACCAACGTGCCGGACCGGGTGCTGCGCGCCATGGACATGCCGACCATGGATCACCGGGGTCCCGAATTCGCCGAGATCGGCCACGCGGTGCTGGTGGCCATGCAGCGGGTGTTCCGCACCAAGCAGCCGGTGATCATCTACCCGTCGTCCGGCACCGGCGCCTGGGAGGCCGCCCTCGTCAATACGCTGCAGCCCGGCGACAAGGTGCTGATGGCGGAGACCGGCCAGTTTGCCGTGCTGTGGCGCGGTATTGCCGAGAAGTTCAAGATCGACGTGGACTTCCTGCCCGGCGACTGGCGCCATGGCGCTGACCTCGAGCAGATCGAGGCGCGGCTGTCGGCCGACAAGGCACACAAGATCAAGGCCGTGTGTGTGGTTCACAACGAGACCTCGACCGGCTGCGTCACCCATCCGCAGGACGTCCGCAAGATTCTCGACCGCGTCAATCATCCCGCGCTGCTGATGGTCGATACCATCTCCGGTTTGGGATCGCTGGAATATGAGCACGATGCCTGGGGCATCGACGTGTCGGTGGCCGGGTCGCAGAAGGGTCTGATGCTGCCGCCGGGCCTCGGCTTCAACGCCATCTCGGAAAAGGCGCTTGCCGTGGCGAAGGTAAACCCCGCCATGCGCTCCTATTGGGACTGGCAGGAGGTCATTGCGATCAACAAGGCGGGCACCTGGCCCTATACGCCGGCAACCAATCTGCTGTTCGGGTTGCGCGAGGCGGTCAAGATGCTCGAGGAAGAGGGGCTGGACAACGTTATCGCCCGACACAAGCGTCACAGCGCCGCGACGCGCGCAGCCGCCAAGGTGTGGGGCTTGGAAACGCAGTGCCAGGAACAGGGCGCGCACTCGCCCGCGCTGACCGGCGTCGTCATGCCGGAAGGCCATGACGCCGACAATTTCCGCAAGATCGTGCTGGA
>JACDAG010000349.1 GCA_013695565.1 Bradyrhizobium sp. | reverse complement strand
CGCTCCATCAGCATGACGGTCGCGTCGCGCACTTTTTTGTAAGACGCGTGCGCAAAATTGACGAAGGCCTCGTCGTTGGCGGCAAACAGCTGCGGCGGTTCGCCCGGCCTGGTCTGGTGACCGGAATCGGTACCGTAGGTGACAAATCCCTTCGCCAGCGGCGATGCATCGTCAAAGGGTGCCGCCGGCGGCAGGCTGAGGCCGGTAATCAACACGCCGTTGAAGCCGCCGCCGCCATACTGCACCGAGCGGCCGTTCCATTGCACCGGCAGATTGACCTGAAAGCGGATCGGCGGCGCGTTTGGATCGGTCGGATCGATATGCCCCAGCACGCGGCAGAATTGCGGGGTCGCGGGACTGATGCGGGCGGCGGGAGTCGGCCCGGCCTCGGCGACGGACAACGGCTTCGCATCAATCAACCCGGCTGCGTCGATCTTGATCGTTTCCTTTCCGGCTCCCGACAATGCGCCGCATGCCGCGGCCGGATCAGCGCCGAGACCCCTGTCGGCCGCAATGACCACGTCTGGAACTGCGATGAGGCCGCCTATAAATACCGCCGCCAAACTTGCCCGCGATACGGCTAACTTCATGATCATTCGATCCTCCCGCGGAATTTTTTGGCCCTACCACGCGGAACCTGCCACAAGGCGGGACTGACGTCACGCCTCGAACGGTGGGCAAAACGGGCTGATTACGGGATAACGCGGGATTGCCGTGACAACGCGGAAGGTGTCATTGCGCAGGGAATGTCGGATGTTCTCCGCTGCCCTGTATGCTCATGTGCATGTTACTTTGTGCACGTCGCGCATGAGATCGCGGGTGCAGCGCGCATCCGGCATTCCCTGCGCCCTCTGATTGGAGAGGACTAGAATACTTGCAAACCTCGGGCGTCAGCGCCGCGAGACTGCGAACACACGTGGTCATCACCCGGCTGGACCGGGTGCCCAGTATTCCAGAGACGCCAGTGATGGAACCGAAAGGCCGCGGCGTACCGGATACCCCGCATGCGCGGGGTATGACTGTTGTGGGCGTTGGCCTTCCGGCGATGTGATTTACAGCACATAAGTCGCCCCGGAGGCGTGGCACCACTTTTCGCGGGTCGCGCCGGCTGGTAATCTGGCGCCATATTGCTGGGGAGCATTGGGGATGCGCGGGGCTTACGGCGGTAAAATTTCCACGTTTGCGGCGTTGGCTGTGTTGCTGTCGCTGCTGTTCATCGCGCCCGCCATGGCCGAGAAGCGCATCGCGCTGGTGATGGGGAATTCGGCCTATCAAAACGTCACCAGGCTCGACAATCCGCGCAACGATGCGGCCCTGATGGCCGACACGCTCACGGGCCTCGGTTTCACCCTGATCGGCGGCCGCGCCCAGCTCGATCTCGACAAATCGGCGATGGACGGCGCCGTGCAGAATTTCGGCCGCCAGGTACAGGGCGCCGATGTCGCGCTGTTTTACTATGCCGGCCACGGCGTTCAGGTCGCCGGCTCGAACTACCTGGTTCCGATCAGCGCCAACCCGACGCGCGAGGCCGATGTCGATTTCCAGATGGTGGACGTCAACCTCGTGCTGCGCCAGATGCAGGGCTCGGGGACACGGCTCAACATGGTGATCCTCGACGCCTGCCGTAACAACCCGTTCGGCGCACGGGGCCTGCGCGCCTCCGATGGCGGTCTCGCCCAGATGCGCGCGCCGGAGGGCACGCTGATTTCCTATGCGACCCAGCCCGGCAACGTCGCTCAGGACGGCAGCGACGGCAACAGCCCCTACACCAAGGCACTGGCCTCGACGATCAAGCAGTCCGGCCTCGATATCTTCCAGACCTTCAACCGGGTCGGTCTCGCGGTGAAGCGTGACACCGGCGGCGCGCAGCAGCCCTGGGTGTCGTCCTCGCCGATCGACGGCACTTTCTACTTTGTCGCGCCGAGCGCGGCCGCCTCGCCGCAGGTCGCCGCCGCACCGCCCTCGGCGCAACAACTCTCCAGCACGCTGCGGGCCGATCCCGACCGGATACCGATCAAGGATGTCACCCTATTGCGCGAATTGAGCGACCGGCTTTTCGAGCACAATTTCGATCCGGAGC
>JACDAG010000333.1 GCA_013695565.1 Bradyrhizobium sp. | reverse complement strand
TTGCAACGCCGCGAAGGGCGGGCGCGCGGCGGGAAACCGACCTGATTAGTTATTCGCGGGTAGTCAGCTCTCCTCAGGTCCCTCGTGATCTCAAGGGTCCGCAGTTCTGCTCGGCTACCGAAACCATGAAGGCAACCGCGTGCGGCTGCTTTTCCGTTCACCCCTCAGGCTTATTGCACACTGAATGCTGCCCGTTCGTTAAGCGTTACGCGGCGTGATTCCCTGACCCGTTTCCCTGGCTTACACCAATCGGCCACCCCAAGGTCGGGAACAAGTGGCAATATGGCGCGTTGAAACTTCGTAGGCATAACGAGGAGAAGTACCATGCCAGTGCTTATTCTTTGGGCCGTTCCTGCGGTCGTTGTTTTAGGTGGCGCGAGCTACTTCCTGCTTCGAGCCGTCCACTAGCCCTTGTTTTTAACAAGTCCTGGACCACTAGAGGAAACCATGAAGAAGCTTCTGCTTTCGACCGCCGTCGTCGCCTTTACCGTCACTTCGGCGTTTGCGCAGACCACCGAATTCTATGTCGTCAGGGACGCCACGACCAAGAAGTGCACCATTGTCGACAAGAAGCCGACCACGACCACCACGACGATTGTCGATAACGGCACGTTCAACACCCGAACCGAAGCTGAGACCGGCATGAAGTCCATCAAGGTTTGCTCCGAAAACTGATCGTTAAGAACGCAGACCCTCGACGGGCCACCAAGTTTCCCCACTTGCCGTCTGTCGACTTCTCTGCGCAGCCCTGCCGAGCCCCCCACTCGGCAGGGCTTTTCTTTGGCTCGGTAAAAATTCAGCGGAACACCGCACCTCTGTTCTCGTTGTGGTTAGAATTTCACAAAGAGGGGCATCAATGAAACGTAATCTGTCAGCTATCGCAGTATTGCTTCTCCTGGCATCAGTTGCTCGCGCAGAGGAAGCGACCACGTCGAGCGACAAAGGGAACAACCCGACGGAAGACTGCTCGAAGCAAGTGTGGCCGAATTTCACGCCGTCATGTCTCCGCAATGCCGGGCAGCAGGTAACGAACGTTCGTCTAGTTTCCACGGAGCGCCGCTAACGCCGGGAACAATTGGCAATCGATCTTGTTGGCTTCCACAATGCACCATTGGAGAATGATGTTATGAAGAAAGTAGTATTGGGAACCCTGCTGATTGCCCTCGTGAGTTCAACGAGCGCGTTTGCACAAGGCGGTGCCGCGACCGGTGCAGCAACGGGCGCTGTCGGCGGCGCTATCGTGGGCGGACCGGCCGGCGCTGCAGTTGGCGCAACCGTTGGAGCAGTCGCTGGCGGAATTTCGGACGAGACCCGTCCGCGCTTCCGCACCTATGTGTCAGGCCAGAAGCACAGCTCGTACCGCTATGACCGCGAAGTCCGAATTGGGGCTGATCTGCCCTCGAGCGGCGTGACGTATTACGAAGTGCCGCGCGAGTACGGTGTCACCAAGTATCGCTACACCGTCGTCAATGATCGGACGGTCTTGGTCGATCCAGGTACCCATCGGATCATCGAAGTCATCGATTGAGATAGGCGGCCCGCTTCGGCGGGCCGTACTTTTTTCGGCCCTATCAGTTCGGCTGCTAGGACAATTACACCGCGCAGAGGGAGGCGGGCATCCTCGCGTCCTCGACATAAGCAGGATAGAGCACCGGCCATACCAAAGGTCCGCTACTCCGCCAGCGGATCGGGACGTATCTGGAGATGCACGGCGCGCGGTTTTGAGCCCTTGCCGCCCTCCATCAACCAGGGCGTACGGTCGCCACTCGTACTCCACAGCCCGCGCCCCTTCCAGCCGGCATTCGGATCGTCAATTCGCCCATCGAGGCCCTTGGCGAAAAAGCCGAGCGGATAAGGAATGCGCAGCATCACCATCTGCCCGTCCTTGAACGCGACAAGCCCGTCATTGGGATTGGCGGTGGAGATCGGATGTTTTCGCCGAGGCCGACCGTGTTGTGATGGTCGACCCAGGTGTATAGCTCGCCTCAGCGCTGGTGTTTTCAAAGCCCTCAAAGCCTGGCCCCGGATATTTGTGGAACGCAAAGCCTTCCGCGCAATGATTGCCGGTCGCATTCGGCCCGTTCAGCGGATTCTTGCACTTGCTGCGATCGAACGAGATCAATGTGCCGTTTGAGCCGGACCCCCACAACACACCGTTCTTGTCGATGTCGCCGCCGCGCACGCCAATGCCTTCCTTTGGAATGGCATAAAATTCGGACAGCCTGGTCCTGGGGTCGAAGCGCAGGAAACCCGGTGTGCCGGCAAACACGTTGGCGGCGTACCAGATCGAACCGTCGGTCGGAGGCGGCATCACGGCGTAAGGGCCAGAGCCTCCGAGCCGCATGTCCTTACCCGGCTCAACAGGTTTGCCGGGCTCGGTGTATTCGTCGACCTTGCCGTTGCCGCTGGTGTCGAGAACCCAAGGCGCCCAGCCCTGGGCCTTCACGGCATCGCCGGTCTCGTCCCATATTCTGCTATTGATCCAGCCGGCTACCGGGCCACTGCCGGAGAACCACACCGTGTTGTCGGCGTCGTAACCGAACTGCGGATGATGGGTGCCGAAACAGGTATCGATGAAGCTGTATTTCATCGTCTTGGGATCGAGCATCGAGACTTGCCGTCCCGAGCGTTCGAGCGGAAACGCCTTGGCGGAGGGATGCTCGGAGCCTTTCTTGCAGTAGTCCGGATTTTCGATGCCACGAACGGCGGCGGCGAACCAGACCCGGCGTCGACCGGACCATTCTCGGCGAAGAAGGCGCCAGCGACCATGCTCCGGCGTGGATCGTGCTGAAATAGCGCTAGCCGCCGAATTTCTTGCGCAGCATGATGCCGAGAATGTTGGAATAATCGTCGCTCCACAGCGCGCTTGTTCGATCCGGCAGCAACGGGGACCAGTTCCCGGCGATGCTGCCGGTATCGGCGGCGTCACGCGCGAGCACCACGAGACGGGCATTGCCCTTCAACGTCGTCAGCATTTCGCCGGCGCTGTCGTCTTCGCGCAGGAAGGCGGTGAGGCCGAGCGACTGCGCGACATTGGCCACGACAGGCGCGAGATCAAGATGGCGGTTGGAGATGTGCGCCACGATCACACCATGCGGCGTGAGCTTTGCGAGATAACCCGCGACCGCCTCGCGCGTCAGCAGATGCACCGGAATGGTGTCCGACGAGAAGGCATCGAGCACGATCAGGTCATAGCGCTCGGTTGATGCCTCCAGCGTCAGGCGCGCATCGCCGGCGACGACGGGCATATCGGGCGCGCATTTCGACAGGAATTCGAAGCGACGCGGATCCCGTGCGATGCGGATCACTTCGGGATCGATCTCGAAGAAGGTCCAGTGCTCCCCGGCCTTGCGATGACAGGCCAGCGAACCGGTGCCGAGGCCGACGACGGCCACATGGTCCAGGCCGCCACGCACGGCTCGCGTAGCACTGACGGCTTCCGCGAGCGGGCCGCCAAAATAATAGTAGGTCTGCGGCGCGGGGGTGCCATCGACGGCCGTACCATCCTCGTTCCGCAGCCGTTGCGCGCCATGAATGGTGGTGCCGTGATAGAGCACGCGGGCGCTGCCGCCATTGATCTCCGCGACCTTGTGGACGCCGAAGAAGCTGCGCGCGGTCTCGATCGGCGCAATCCCGGGGCGCCACAGCGCGGTCACGACAAAACTCAGGATGACGAGCCCCAGGAAACGCATCGGGCGTTGCCGTTGAAACAGCATCGCCGCCGCCAGCAGCGCCAGCAGCACCTGGAAAGGCAATTCCAGCGTCGCCGGCGGCTGGTAGCGCGTGATGGTCCAGACCAGCGCCAGCGCCGCGCTGATCGCAAGCCATGGCAAGGCTCCGGTCAATGCCTTGCGCAGGCCTCCGGCAAAAATGCCTGATGTGCACAACAGCGCCAGCGCGATCAGGATCGGGTATTCGTAATTGCCGTTGAATATCTGCGGCGCCAAGAGCCCGACAAAGGCGCCGCCGACCACCCCGCCGAACGACGTGCAGAGATAGAACTCGGTCAGCCGCCGCGGGCTCGGCCGCCGCGCGTAGAGTTCACCGTGGCACATCAACGTCAGCAGCGCGAAGGCTGTGAGGTTGAGCGCTGTCATCGTCAGCCAGAACACCTTCTCGCCGCCGATCAGGCTCACCGCGAGCGGCGCCACCGCGAACGGTACGAAGCGCACCACATTGGCATGCGCGATCCACGGCCGCTCCCGGAACACGGCAACGAAGGTGAGCAGGTAGATCGCAAGCGGCACCACCCAGAGGAAGGGTGCCGCGGCAATATCGGTCGTCAGATACGCGGTGACGGCGATCACGAGCCCCGACGGCACGGCTGATAGTGCGATCCACCGCATCCGCTCACCGGCACTCGCGCTGCTGTTGTCAGCGGCCTCGACCTGCGCGGCGATCGGCTTCGCGCGCGAGGTGAATACGGCGACCAGGCTCAGGAGGATGGCCAGCAGCGCAAACCCGATCGACCACGCGGCGGTTTGCGTCTTCAGCGTGAAAAACGGTTCGATGACGACGGGATAGGCGAACAGCGCCGCGAACGAGCCGAGGTTGGACGCGGCGTAGAGCACGTAGGGATTGCCGGCCTGCCTGTGTCCGCTGCCTGCGAACCAGCTTTGCAGCAATGGTGCGCTGGCCGACAGCGTGAAGAACGGCAGCCCGATCGAAACCGCGAACAGGCCGAACAGCCAGAGCGCCGTTCCATCCGATGGCGGGGTCCCCCATCCCGGCGCAATCGCGATCGGCAGCAACGCTGCGGTCACGCCGAGCAGCGCCAGATGAACCACCGCCGCCCAGCGCGGCGGCAGCATGCGGTTCAACACGTGGGCGTAGCCATAGCCGGCCAGCAGCACGGTCTGGAAGAACACCATCGCAACCGACCACACCGCCGGCGCGCCACCGAGTTTCGGCAGCACCATTTTGGCGAACATCGGCTGGATTGAGAACAGCAGCAGCGCCGAGGCGAACAGCGTCGCGGCATAGAGCGGCGGCGTCAGCCGGAAGGCCACCGCCTGCCGGTCGAAACCGGACGAAACCCGATCGGAAGCATGGAAGAGTGACATCGGTCCCCGGCAGCCGGCACTTGGTGACTGCACGGTAGCCAGCGAGCCCTGAGCAAAGGCTTAATCAACCGCGGAAAACGCCGGGAGGGCCATGGTAAACGTGATCTTTAGCCCGGCTATTTTGCAGCCGCGCCCGTAAGGTAGGAAGAGTTTTCAGCTAGCAAATTTGGGGGCACGAATGAAGAAAATCACCTTCGCCGCTATTGGCATGCTCCTGTCATTACCGCTCAGTTTGCCCGCAAATGCGCTGACTTGCGCGGAGCAGGCGCAGCTCTGCGCCAGGATTGCGAGGGAGAGGGCCCAGCCGCAGTACGCACCAAAATGTCTCGCTTCAGGGCGGATCGCCGAGTGCCGGAGAACCTGTGTTTGGACCGGCACGAACGGCCAACAATTCCCGGCTAGCGGAGATTGCAAGCCGCGGTAATTACCGGCGCGGTTCGCGCTCCCAACTAAAATATCGAAAACAACCCCATGCAAAGTAACGGGGGGCGTCGCCGGCATGGGAGCCTTGCCCTGCAAAAACCTTTTGACACGTCGGGCAAATCACGGGCACATCTCCATCATCCCCTCATTCTGCAAAACGCCCGTGGCCCTGCCCGACAACGGGGCGTTCGGCGTGATCGCCGGCAATAAATCCCGACAAGGCTGAGACATCAGCCCTTTTTGGTGTGGCCCCAGATCTCGTCCCAGTCCTCGCCCGCGGCATCGACGACGCGGCCGTCGGCCTCGAAGAACTTGTTCGGAACCTGGAAAATCGCGAGCATCAGCCCGCCTTGCGGACACCAGGCGACATGGCGGGTGCCCTGCTCGCGCCAGATGTATTCGCCGGCCTTGCATTCGATGCCCTCGGCCGGGCCTTCCTTGTCGACCAGGCTGCCTTCGAGCACAAAGGTCTGCTCGATATTGACATGCTCATGGTCGGGCAGCACCGCACCGGGCGCAAACTTCATCAGTGCCGTCATCAGGCCGGTCGAGCGATCGAACAGCAGCGTCTTAGCCTCGCAACCGGGGAAACGGGTCTTCTGCCATTCCATGTCGGCCGGGCGAACCAGATGCGAATGCGCGTCTGCGGTCTGCGAGCCTTTTGGGGTCACGGCGTCCATGGCGATCCTCCGTCTTGTTGATTTGCGGCGATCCTAGAGCCTTTTCCGTTCCGATGAAATCGGAACGGGGCTCTAGATTTTTGTTTTGACGCGTTTTCTTGCCGCGAACCGGTGTCCACTTCGCTGGAAAACGCTCTGCCGGCTTTGCCAGCGACCGCCAGCCGCAGAACCCGCATCCTGCCTTGCTGGCGCCCGCGGCCAATTGTATGATTCAACGGGCCTGCCAATCTCACGAAACATGGTGGAAAATGGCGGCACTGCAATATGCGCGGTTCTGCAAGGGCTGCTGGGAGCAGATGCATCTGCCGGTGCCGCTCCGCGGCGTGATCTCGGCGCCGTTCCGGGCGTTTGGCGTTCGTCCGAGCCGCATGAACCCCAACACCTGCACCATTTGCGAGCTGATGTTCACCAAGGTGATGCGGGCCCGCAAGATCACCATCGACGCGACCGTGATGTTTGCCGATTTGCGCGGCTATACCAGCCTGTCGCAATCACGGTCAGCGGAGGCCGTCTCCGGCCTGCTCGATGCGTTCTACGATGAATGCGCCGACGCGATCTGGCAGCATGAGGGGCTCCTCAACAAGACGATCGGCGACGCCGTCATGGCCGTCTTCAATTTCCCCTTGCGACGCGATGACCATGCACGCAATGCCCTGCTCGCGGCGCGCGACATCCAGAAGAACTGGCGCGAGCGGCGCGACAGTCTCGCCGCAGCACTGGGCCTGAACGCCAGTGAACTCGGAATCGGCATCGGAATTCACGCCGGCGAACTCAGCTTTGGCGAATTCGGCCGCTCGCACAAGGACCTGACCGCGATCGGCACGGTCGTCAACACCGCCTCCCGCGCGCAATCGGTCGCTGAGGCCGACCAGATTCTCGTCACCGAGGCGGTCTATCAGCGCACCCGGTCAGATCTGCCGGATAGTCATTCGAAGACCTTCCAACTCAAGGGATTCGATGTCCCGATCGAGCTTTACGCTGCGTAGCGACTGGCCGCGTCACCACAGATTCTTGCCGTCAATGACGGTCGCCGGCACGGCGTCGAGATCGAGATCGTCGAACAATCGCGCGTTGACGCCGACCTTGGGATTTTCGAAGTCCGGCTTGCCGGTCGACCAGTCCGGCGATTCCGAATAGGTGCCGCAGCCGCAATTGGCGCAGAAATGATGTTTGACGGTGCGGCTGCCCCACAGATAGGTGGCGACTTTTTCCGGCGGCGAGGTCAGGCGAAACTGGGCAGGCGTATAATAGGCCCACAACGCGCCGCGTTTCGCGCACAGCGAACAAGTGCAGCGGGTCACGTCTTGGGGCGCCTCGTTGACCTCGAATTGGGTCTGGCCGCAATGGCAGCTTCCCTTGATTGGCACGGTCTGTTCCTTTCGAATGATCCGACATGGAAGCCTTCATAGCCGGTGCCTGTTGCCAGCATGCTGTCAGCAGCGGGAAATCCGGCACCAGCCGTGATCAGAGGTGATCGCATTCACTGACCCGCCTGTTCCCCAGGGAACAGCCGTTCGGGCGAACTTCAGGCAACCTCCTCGCATCAGGGGGCCGGCGCATTCAGGCGTCCCGGCCGGTCGTACCAGGGGAGATCGTCATGGCCATCCTTCGTCTTGGAACCAAGTTCCGCGATATCATGCAGGGTACCGACGAAGCCGAACGCTTTGCGGGCCTCGAGGGCGACGACACCATCAATGGCGGCGGTGGCAACGACTATATTACTGGCGGCCAGGGTCGCGACATCCTGAATGGCGACGACGGCGATGACGAAATCCACGGTGGCACCGAGGACGACACCATCAGCGGCGGCAATGGCAACGACAAATTGTTCGGCGACGAAGGTAACGACAGCTTCAAGGGCGATGCCGGATCGGATGCGATCGACGGCGGCACCGGTATCGACACGGTCGATTATTCGGCAAGCCGGACCTACCTTAATCCCGTCACCCATCAACCGGCTGGCGTGCAGGTCGATCTGGCAGATGGATTGGGCGGCGGCATCGCCGCAGGCGATACCTTTGTCAGCATCGAGAATGTCACGGGTTCGAACTATCGCGACACGATCTCGGGATCGGGCGTTGCGAACGTTCTCCGCGGCCAGGGCGGCGACGATATCCTGAACGGCGGCGCCGGCGACGACGAAATCCACGGCGGCACCGAAAACGACGCCATCAGCGGTGGCGACGGCAACGACAGGCTGTTCGGCGACGAGGGTAACGACACCTTCACGAGCGACATCGGATCTGATGTCATCAATGGCGGTGCCGGCATCGACACCGTCGACTACACGACAAACCGGGCCTACTGCATTATCCGCGGCTATGAGTCCGGTCAGTTCGGCGGCGTCGACGTCAATCTCCAAACCGGTGTTGGCACGGGAGGCGATACCTATGTCAGCATCGAGAATGTCAATGGTTCGAACTACAACGACAAAATCACTGGGTCCACCGATGCCAATTTCCTGAGCGGTGCGAACGGCGACGATGTCATCTCGGGCGGCGCCAACAACGATACCCTGGATGGCGGCGACGGCAACGACACTCTCAGCGGCGACCAGGGCAGCGACACGATGATTGGCGGCGCCGGCGCCGAAAGCTTCACCTTCCGCGCGGACCTGTCGGCCAACGCCAGCACCGATCATATCAAGGACTTCGAAGTCGGAATCGACCACATCGTCTTTAATGGTTTCACCGACGGGCATGTGGTGCTGCAGCAGGTCGATGGCGGCACGCTGGCCTGGGCAAAAGACAATGACATGCAATCGGACAGCATCATGCTCTGGAACGTCGATGTGGCAAACCTGAGCGCGCACATGGACACGACCTTCCTGATCTAGGGCGTGTAGCTGCATTGCCGACGCGTCGCGAAAGTTGCTAGCCTTCCGGTCCTGCTGGAATCGAGTCGCGGAGATATGCTTGGGTTTCTTCTTCGTCCTCACGGTCGGGCTTCTCGCCGGCACCATCAGCGGCATCGTGGGCACCGGCTCATCGATCATGCTGATGCCGGTCTTGATCTATCAGTATGGGCCCAAGGAAGCGGTGCCCATTATGGCGGTCGCTGCCGTGATGGCGAACCTGTCGCGTATCCTCGCCTGGTGGCGCGAGGTCGACTGGCGCGCCTGCCTCGCCTATTCGGTCACGGGGATTCCGGCCGCAGCCCTCGGCGCGCGGACGCTGCTGGCGTTGCCGTCCCACGCCGTCGAT
>JACDAG010000332.1 GCA_013695565.1 Bradyrhizobium sp. | reverse complement strand
GTCCTGGTGGCCGCCCTGCCCTATGTCTGGGGTCTGGCGGTTTGGCTGATCGCAAGTCTTGCGGCCTACCTCGCCGTGATGCGCGCGATCCTGCCGCGGCCGGAAACCTGGCTGGTCGCGGCGGCATTTCCGGCGGTGCTGGTCAATATCGGCCACGGCCAGAACGGCTTCCTCACCGCCTCCCTGTTCGGCGGCGCCATGCTGTGGCTCGATCGAAAACCCTGGCTTGCCGGCGTGCTGATCGGGCTGCTCGCCTACAAGCCGCAATTCGGCGTGCTGATCCCGATCGCGCTCCTCGCCAGCGGGCGATGGAGCACGATCGGCGCCGCCACCGCAACGGTCGCCGTGCTGGTCGCCGTCAGCGTCGCAGCGCTGGGCGGCGGCATCTGGCACGCCTTCATCGATTCCATGAATTTCACGCAGACCATCATCCTCGAACAAGGCGCCACCGGCTGGCACAAGATCCAGTCGATCTTCTCGGCGGCGCGGATGTGGGATGCGAGCATTCAAACCGCCTATGCGATGCAGGTTGCGTTATTCGCGCTGCTCGCCGCCACGCTCGCCTGGCTCTGGCACAACGATGCCGCCTTCGAACTCAAGGCCGCCGCGCTCGCATTGGCCAGCCTGCTGGCGACGCCCTACGTGCTCGATTACGATCTCGTCGTGCTCGCGGTCGCGATCGCCTTCTTTGTGCGGCATGGCTTGCGCGAGGGTTTTCGCGATTTCGAGATCAGCCTGCTGGCGGCGGCCTGGACGGCGCCGCTGCTGTCGCGCATCGTCGCCGACGCGACCGACATCCCGCTCGGGCTCATCGTGCTGCTGGCATTCTACGGCGGCGTGTTGCGGCGCGCGGCGCATGATCGCGCCAACGTCACGATCGGCGTGCCCGGCATCGCGCAAGCGTGATCTGAATTGTTCTGGCGGGTCGATAGAATCATTCTGCACGCGTGCAGTGCGGTAGAGGTTTTCGACTTTTTCCATTGTGCGGGTCTTGCGACGCACTGGCATCGGCATCATTGTTTAGCCGCGTTGCGGTGATCCGCGCGCGACATTATGTCCGCACTTGCCTCCAACACCCGATCGATTGAATCCGACACGATGTACAAGCTCTATTCGATGCAGCGCTCCGGCAACAGCTACAAGGTCCGCCTTGCGCTGTCGCTGCTCAACGCGCCGTATTGCGCGATCGAAGTCGACATCCTGCGCGGCGAAAGCCGCACGCCGGACTTTCTGGCGAAGAACCCGAGCGGACAGGTGCCGCTGCTGGAAGTCGCCGAAGGCCGTTACCTCGCCGAGTCCAACGCCATCCTCTGGTATGTCGCCGGCGGCACTTCGCTGGCGCCGGAATCGCGGGTCGAGCGCGCCGAGGCGCTGCAGTGGATGTTCTTCGAACAGCACGCGCTGGAGCCCAATCTCGGCGCCGCCTATTTCTGGCTGTCGCTGGTCAAGGGCGGCCGCGACCTGCAGACCCATGCGCTGGAGGACTGGATGGAGCGTGGCTATGCCGCGCTTCAGGTGATGGAGAACCATCTCAAGACGCGGGCCTATTTCGCCGCCGGCCAGATCACCGTCGCCGACATCGCGCTGTACGGCTACACCCACGTCGCCGACCGCTGCGACTTCGACCTCGCGACATTCCCCGCGATCCGCGCCTGGCTGCGGCGGATCGAACAGACCCCCGGCTTCGTGACCATGGACTGGCAGCCGGAAGCCGAGATCGCCAATACGGCCGACATCGCCGCCGGGGCGTGAACCCAGCGCTGCCCTTCACGTTCGCTTGAAGAGGCGTCCAAAGGTTAAGGACAGCGGGAACAACGCTTGGGATTGCCGCGATTTTGCCATTTTCGGCGACAGCACGCCGCAATATTGCCGGCGACGGTTGCGAGCTTGCCCGACGTCGTGAGTGATTCGTCCGCGTCTTGAAGGATTTAGACCATGATACGGTCGCTCGGCACGGTCGGCTTTGGGGGCCGCCTTGCACCCGTTGCTTCACCCCGACTGACCAACGCTATCGCCGCCTGTCTGGCGATCGGTACGCTGTCGCTGTGCCTCGTCGTCACACTGACCGTGCTCTCGATCAAGGTGTCCATGGCAATGCCGATCCCGGTTTGATTCCGGGCGTCTACCTATTCGCAGCTTTGCCAAAGCAGCGCGCGATGATCAGCATCGCGACCGACCACGATGAAAGCACCCGCCGGAATGAAATCCCCTGTCGGACTTGTCACGGCCGCGCTGACGGCAGCGATCCTGCTGACCGCGACCTTGGTGATTGCCACCGGCACGCGCGGCGAAGAGACGGAGTTTCCGTCGTCCGCCGGTGGCCTCGAAGTGCGCACCTTTGCGCGCGGCCTGGTCAATCCATGGTCGCTGGCGTTCCTGCCCGATGGCAGGATGCTGGTGACGGAACGGCCGGGCCGCATGCGCATCGTGTCGGCGGAAGGCCAGCTGTCGCCGCCGCTCAAGGGCGTGCCCGACGTGTGGGCCTCCGGCCAGGGCGGCCTGCTCGATGTCATGACAGACAAATCCTATGCGCAAAACAGGACGATCTATTTCTGTTTCGCCGAGCGGACCAGCGGCGGTGGCCGCACCGCGATCGCACGCGCCAAACTCAACGACGGCAGCGGCCGCCTTGACGAGACCAAGATCATCTTCCGCCAGGAAGGACCGCTAACGTCCGGGAATCATTATGGCTGCCGCATCGTGCAAGCGGATGACGGCAATCTGTTCGTGACGCTGGGCGAACATTTCGTCCCTCGCGATCTGGCACAGGACCTCGGCAATCACCTCGGCAAGGTGATCCGGATCGCGCCCGATGGATCGGTGCCATCAGGCAACCCGTTCATCGGCCGCGCCGGCGCCAAGCCGGAAATCTGGAGTTACGGCCATCGCAACGGCCAGGGGCTCGCGATCAACCCGGCATCGGGCGAGGTCTGGGAAACCGAACACGGCCCGCGCGGCGGCGACGAGGTCAACATCATTGGCAAGGGCAAGAATTACGGCTGGCCGGTGATCGGCTATGGCATCGATTACAGCGGCTCGAAAATCCACGAGAGCACGGCCAAAGCCGGCATGGAGCAGCCGGTGAAATACTGGGTGCCGTCGATCGCGCCATCGGGAATGCTGTTCTATACCGGAAAGCTGTTTCCAAAATGGTCCGGCAGCCTGTTCACCGGCGCGCTGGCCGGCACCATGCTGGTGCGGCTGTCGCTGAACGGCAATGCCGTAACCGGCGAAGAGCGCCTGCTGCAGAACCTGCACGAGCGGATTCGTGACGTACGGCAAGGCCCCGACGGCGCGCTGTGGCTGCTCACCGACAGCTCCTCGGGGCGGATCTTGCGGGTAGCGCCTTCCTCAAAGTGACAGCGCCCGTCAACGCGTAACCGGCGGACTGCGACCAAGGTTCATGGCCTTCCGTTTTCGGGCACCCCACGCATGAACCGGCGTCAGTTTGTTTTCGCATTGTCAGGCGCCATGACGCTGTTCGCTGCCCGCCCCGGCCGCGCCGAATGCGGCGGCGTCAGTATCCGGGAATTCGTCGAGACCACCTATTACAAGCAGGCGCGCCTGCACGCCGCGAAAACCCCGCTCGGTCAGGAAGACTTCTACGCGCTGTTCTCGCCCGGCATGCGGCGGTTGATGCAAGCGCCGCGGCAATATCCGAAGAACCAGATGATGGGCCCGTTGTTGAACGCCTTCTTCGGCTACGGCGTGCTGCCCGGCGCCGAGATCAAGGTCGGCAAGGTCGAACGCGATTCCGGTGACGAAGATCTGGGACCGGCCACGATTCGCGTCGAGATCGAGCATCGCGGCGAGCCGCACAGGATCCTCGTTCACGTCGTCGGCCCCGGCGAGGATTGGCGGATCGCCAATATCATCTACGATTCCGGCAAGAGCCTGATTGACCATTACCGCTCGATCACCGGCGGCTAAGATTGCTCACGACCACTTGTGAAAGATCAAAAACGCCCCGGCGGCGATGAACGCAAAACCGAGCGCGTGATTCCACCCCAACGGCTCCTTCAGGTACAGCACCGAGAAGCAAGCGAACACGACCAGCGTGATCACCTCCTGCATGGTCTTGAGTTGCGCCGCCGAATACACCGCGCTGCCCCAGCGGTTGGCCGGCACCGCCAGCCAGTATTCGAAGAACGCGATCCCCCAGCTCGCGAGGATCACGAGCACCAGCGAGCTCTCTTTGAATTTGAGATGGCCGTACCAGGCGAAGGTCATGAAGACGTTGGAGGCAAGCAGCATCAGGATCGGCAGGATCTGCGGGGAGACGGTCGGCATCATGTCCTCATGTGAATTTCGGGCAATAGATTCTTTAATTTGACGCGTTTTCTTGACGCGAACCGGTGTCCACTTCGCCGGAAAACGCTCTAACGACCGGGCGCGGAAACCGGTTCCATCGGTTTTGAATACCATTTGAATTCAAAGTCGCGAAAGCTCTGCGGGTCCGCTCAAGCCCCTTTTAAGGACAGAAAAAGATAAAACGCCATAACCTGAAACTACCGTCACAATGTGCGCCTTAATCTCGGACGCAACGAGAACAGCCGCAAAGAACGGCCTCAATCAACGCTTTGGGAGGCAATGAGAACGGGCATGCAGTTCGACTGGCGCGCCATCTCCGGTCCGGTTCTGACGACAGCGACGGCTTTGATCGCCTTCTTTGTCGACCGCAATGTCATTGCCGTGCCCAACCCCGCGCCACTGTTCGTTTGCATCGTGGCACTCGCCAGCTCGATCAGCGGCCTCACTTCCGGGCTGATCAGCGCCGCCATCGCCGTGGTGTCCTCGGCGCTGTTCTTCCTCAATCACCGCGCCATGCCTGGCTACGACATGTCCGACCTGATGCGCATGCTGCTATTGGCGGCGACCGCCGTCGGCACCGCTGTCATCACCGGGCTGCTCCGTCAAAAATGGATCGACGCCTTTGCCTGGGAGCAGAAGCATCACGCCACCGCGATGCGGCTGTCGACGGCCCTCGACCAGGTCGATATCGGCATTGTGCTGCTGGATTCCGACACCCGCGCGGAATTCATCAACCGCGCCTTCCGCGAGTATTTTTCGTTGTCCGACGAACAGGCCGACGCCAAACCGCCGTTCATCGCGCTGATGTATCACGGTCGCGACACCGGCGCCTACGAACTGCCAGAGGATGAACTGAGCTACTTTATCGCCGAGCGTACCGAGAAGATGCGGGCCGGCGATTCCACCCCGATCAATATCAATCTCGCCGACGGCCAGGTGCTGCGCTTTTCCTGCACCGCATTGCCCGATGGCGGGCGCATGCTGAGCTATACGCCGGTCACTGATCTCGTGCGTCACACCGACGATCCCGATGGCGCCGACTACTACCGTTCGCTGCGCGGCGGCGGCGAGCGCAGTCTGGCCCGGCATTTGCGCGCGGCGGAATAGGCGCCAGTGCGCCTCAGTTCGCGCGCTCCACGCGATGTCCGTAGCGGGTGAAGTTGTCGTATTTTTGTAGCGCGTGATCTGTCGCCTTCGTTGTTGAGTTTTCGGAGGAGCCGGAAGGCGTGGACGGTTCCGCCGGTTTGGTCATGGCATGGATATTTGCGG
>JACDAG010000328.1 GCA_013695565.1 Bradyrhizobium sp. | reverse complement strand
CTGCATGACCGCCTCGACATGCGGGAGGTCGAGGAGATCTACCTGCCGCTGTCGCGGTTGCTGTCGATCTATGTCGATGCGACCCACCGGCTTTACCAGGCTCAACGCCAGTTTCTCGGCATCCGGGACCGCAAGGTGCCCTATATCATCGGCATCGCCGGCTCCGTGGCGGGCGGCAAATCGACCACCGCGCGCGTGCTGCAAGCGCTCCTGGCGCGCTGGTCGCCGCGGCCCAAGGTCGATCTGGTGACGACCGACGGCTTCCTGTTTCCGAACGCCGTGCTCGAGCGGCAGGGCATGATGCAGAAGAAGGGCTTTCCCGAGAGCTATGATCTGCCTACTTTGTTGCAGTTCCTGAGCGACATCAAGGCCGGCCGGCGGCCGGTGCGGGCGCCAGTTTATTCGCATTTGACCTACGACATCGTCCCGAACCAGTGGGTCGAAGTCGACCTGCCCGACATCCTGATCTTCGAAGGCGTCAACGTGTTGCAGACCGGCCGGCTGCCGCGTGACGGCAAGGCCATTCCGGTGGTCTCCGACTTCTTCGACTTCTCGGTTTATATCGACGCCGACGAGCCGGTGCTGCGCGAATGGTATGTCCGGCGTTTCCTCGCGCTGCGGGACACCGCGTTTACCGATCCGCGGTCCTACTTCCACCGCTACGCGCTGCTCTCCGACGAGGAGGCGACGGCAACGGCGCTGGCGATCTGGGAACGTACCAACCTCGCTAATCTCGAGGACAACATCTTGCCGACGCGGCCGCGCGCGACGCTGATCCTGAAGAAGGGAGCCGATCACGTCGTCGAGACCGTCGCGCTGCGACGGCTGTAACCTCCGTCATTGCGAGCCACCGGGTCGCGCGAATGCGCGCCCGATGACAGGCTCCGCGAAGCAATCCATCGTGCCGCAAAGGAAGTATGGATTGCTTCGTCGCTTCGCTCCCTTGCGCAAACGCTTCGCGTTTGTCGCAGGCAATGACGGACGCTAAGCCGCGATGTGGCGCGAGGCGGCCAGCCCCGCGATCGCCTCGGCGAGTTTCTCGCGATCGAGCGGCTTGATCAGAAAACCGTCCATGCCGGCTTCGAAGCAGGCGTAACGGTCTTCCACCAGCGTGTTGGCGGTCAGCGCGAGAATCGGCGTCCGGCGCCCGGACGAACCTGATTCCAGCGTGCGCATGCGCTTGGTGGTTTCGATGCCGTTGAGCTGCGGCATCTGGATGTCCATCAGCACCAGATCATAGGGGCTGCCTGCTGATTTCGCCGACAGCCAGGATTCCAGCGCCTGTTCGCCATTGGTGGTGATGACGGCCTGGTGCCCCAGCCGGCTCAACAATGACCGCATCAACAGCGCGTTGATCTCGTTGTCTTCTGCGACCAGGATCGACAGACCCTTGCTCGCGGCGACCGGCGGCGCGACCGGCTCGACCAGGTCCGCCATGGCATCGCCGACGACGCTCGGCGCCAATATTTCCGGCGTGGCGGTCAGGCGCGCGGCGAGCGAGGCGGCGCGCAGCGGTTTGACCAGATAACCGGTGAAGGCCGACGCCACGGAGGGCTGCAGCTCCTGCCGCGTGGCCGGGGTAAACATCACGATCCGCTGGTTGGCATGAAGCCGGGCGGCTTCGCCGAGGGCTTCGATGGCGTCCAACCCCAGCGCGTGATCGATCAGGATGGTGTGCCAGGAACGCTCGGGCAACAGCGCTTGCGCGACATCGGCATCGGCCACCATGCAGGTCTTGCCGCCCCAGCGCTGCAGCCGCCGCGCGGTCAGCGAGGCCTCGATGCTTTGCGGCGAAACCAGCATGATCGACTGGCCGGTGAGATCAGGTGCGGCGAAAGTCTTCTGCGCGTTGGCTTCCGAAGCCGCCAGCGGGATCGACACTTCGAACGTCGAACCGGTGCCGGGCTTGCTCTCTAGCGTGATGCGGCCGCCCATGCGCTTGACGATGCGGTCACTGATGCTCAAGCCGAGGCCAGTTCCGCCATAGCTGCGCGCGATGCGGTCGTCGGCCTGTTCGAATTCGCGGAAGATGCGCTGCTGCGCCTCGGGCGCGATGCCGATGCCGGTGTCGCGCAACTGGAAGCAGATTTCGTTGGGCCAGATGCCGGGCTCGACGATCAGGGCGACGCCGCCGGTCGAGGTGAACTTGATGGCGTTGCCGGCGAGATTGAGCAGCACCTGCCGCAACCGCGCCGCGTCGCCGACCACTTCCAGCGGCAGGCGTTCGTCGATGTAGGCGGCGATCTCGAGCTTGCGGGCCTGCGCGCGCGGCGCCAGCAATTCGGTAATGCCCTCGATCAGGTTCGTCAGCGCGAACGGGCGATGTTCGAGGTCGATCTTGCCGGCCTCGATCTTGGAATAATCCAGCAGTTCCTCGATCAGCGACAGCAGTGCATCGCCGGAGGTCTTCACCGCCTTGACGTAAGTGGTTTGTTCCGGCGTCAGCGTCGTGTCCATCAGCAGGCCGCTCATGCCGATGATGCCGTTCAGCGGCGTGCGGATTTCATGGCTGGCCATCGCGAGGAATTGCGACTTGGCGCGGCTGGCGGCATTGGCCTGATCGCGGGCTTCGGCCAGCGCGCGTTCGCTTTCGGTGCGGTCGGTGACGTCGCGGCCGACGCTCTGCATTTCCGAAGGCCCGCCGGCATCGTTGCGGACAAGCCCTTCGCGCCAGGCGATCCATCGCGGCCCGAGGGGACCTGCGACCTTCTGGTCATGGATCCGGGTGCCGTTATATTCCAGCACGCTGTCGCCCTGTTCCAGAATATTGAGCGCGGTGCGGCTGCCGATCAGGGCTTCGCGCGGCGCCTGCGCCAGTTCGCAATAAGCGTCGTTGACGAAGGTGATGCAGCCATCGGTATCGCGCAGGATGATCATGTCGCCCTGTGACTCGAACAACCGCCGGGTGCGCTGCTCGGCCTCCTGCAGTTCCCAGTTCCGATCCGCCATCGCTTCGTTGTGCAAGGCGACCATGTGCATCTTCTTGCGCAGGAAGCGAAACCGCGCGCTCTGGGCGGCCAGCGCGACGCACGCGATCGCGAACAGGAAGGCGACGCCGATCGCAAACGTATGCGGATTGTAACCGGAGGCCTCCGAGCGGCTTGCAGTGATAAAGCCGTAGGCGCCGCCAAACGTCGCGGAGAAGACGATGAAGGAGCGAACGGTGAAACTGACCCAGGGGTGACGGCGGCCGAAGCGGCGGAAGTATAATTTGAACCGGAAAATCCGCCCCATCATCAGTTTACCCTGAGATTGCTTGCTCGAATGGAGGCGGCTCGATTCGCCCGGTGCTTCCCGAGAGACGATGCGTTGCCGACCTTGCAAAGTGCTTGCGGCCGGCCGCCATTGTCGGCTGCGATAAAAACAGGGTTGATGAAGTGTTAACGGAACACGGTCCGAAAAAATCGGGAACCGGATTTACTGAAAACTCCGAACTCGAAAACTCAGAGCGAGGCGGCGTTGATGCGGTGCTGGACACCGCGGGCACCGACGATGAGGGCCGCGGCGTCGCGGGCCGAAAAGCTCTTCGAGCGCACGAAAATGCGGTAATCGGCCGGGCCGTCCGTCGAGAGATAGATGACGGGTTCGGAAGGCGACGGCGTGGTTGAAATCGCGACCAGTTGCGGCGACGAATGGCTCTCGCAGGCGCCGGCCTCAGCGGTATCGATGTCGTCGATGACGGTAAAGTCCGCGGCTTCCGCGCTGTCGGAGATCTGGACCCGGACGGTGGCGCGGCTGGGATCGGTGGTGAAGCTGACATGTCGTTCAGCCTGCCAGGACAGCGCTGCGATCTGGACCGAGATGCCCGCAACCTCGATGCAGGGGCGCGGACCGGTCGAGAACTCGCCGCGGGCGAACACGGCCGCGACGGCCAGCGGAACCACCGAGGCCAGCAGATTGAAACGCAACATGACACTACCCACTCAGCACAAGCCCGCGACAGGGGGCTTATGGGGTGCGTTGTCGTCCTCCGCGAAAGCGGGGGACCCAGTACGCCGCGGCCTATCGGTTCAATCATCGGCGTCTCTGGAATACAGGATCGT
>JACDAG010000315.1 GCA_013695565.1 Bradyrhizobium sp. | reverse complement strand
CAGAGCAACCTGCGCGAAACCACGACGCGCGTGCTGGCCTCGCTGACCCCGCGCGAAGAACGCGTGCTGCGCATGCGGTTTGGAATCGGCATGAACACGGATCACACGCTGGAAGAAGTCGGGCAGCAGTTCAGCGTGACGCGCGAACGTATCCGTCAGATCGAGGCGAAAGCTTTGCGCAAGCTGAAGCATCCGTCACGGTCGCGGAAGCTGCGGAGCTTCCTGGATAACTAAGGCGGAGCGCGATGCTTCAGTTCCGGCACTTCTCTCCCAAAATGGCGGCCCTCGTGGCCGCCATTCTCGTATGCGCCGCCCTTGCGCCTGCGACCGCGCAGCCGGCCAAACGCAGCGGCGCCGGCCCCTGCCGTCAGGGAGCGCTGTCGCTGATCGGGATGCTCGATAGCGGCGAGGACAACACGGCGGATTATCGTCACGCCTATGAGGCCGTGGTGCAGACCTGCGGGCCGGTGGCTCCGCCGACGACGCCCGCGCAGCCGCGCGCCGGTCAGGAAGCCTGCGGCAAGCTCGCGCGTGCCATGCTCGACAGCATCGAGGAAGGCAAAATGAACACCCAGGGTTTCGTGCAAACGCGCTCGCGCTTCGCGCAATCCTGCGCCCCGCGAAGCAATTAGACGCAACGCGATTGGATCGAACTGCATCCACGAGGGGAGCTGCGCTCCCTCTCCCGCGCTTGCGCGCGCTTGCGGGGGAGGGTTGGGGTGGGGGTGCCGCCGCGAGTCGCACTGTTCGTGTGGAACGCCGCTCTAAACTCGCGCTCTACTTCTTCTTCGCCCCGACCCGGCTGATGCTCTTGATCTCCAGCGGCGTGCGGCCGGATTTTTCGGCGATCTCGCGATCCTGCTCGAGGATAAAGCCACGTGCCGGCTCGTCGCCGTCAAGCCCGCCGAGCAGCTCAGTGGGCACGCGCCGGTTCGAGCGCTGCGAGTCGTCTTCATAGACGACATTGAAGAAGGCAAACTCGCCTTTGGGGTTGGTCCCGGGTTTCTTGGCCATGCGGGCTTGTCCTCGATAAGGCCGCTGCTGTCAAAGAAAATGGCGCAGGCAAGGCGCTTAAACTGAGCGAAATCTGCAAATATTTGCCAATTTTGCACCATGTTCCACTGCCACCTCACGCCCGGCCGGGGCGACTGCAAAGGCATCCGCCAGACCTTCCTGTTCGCCGTGCGCGAAGCACCACCTGCGAGCTGGCATCATTGAGCCCGCTGTTCGGCTACCGATCCTGACTCCTCGTCCTCTCGTATCGCCGCTTCGAATTCCATCTTCTGATGGTAGTCAGTGAATATAGGCCTAAGGAATTCGAGCAGCTCTCCGTATAGCTGAGTATGATCTTTCTTGGAGATTGATAAAGTGAAGACGTCGCGTATGGATTTTCCCGCGACATGTGCGTCGTCAAAAATAAGCGCGCCAGGTTTGTTCGAACGGAACCCGAAGAATAGCGCCGGGTAAGTTGCAATACAAAAAGCTTTTCCTTGGTTGAAGAGGTCGTTGTCAAAGTCGCCTTCTGCTCGGATCGTCACAGGAATTCCGAGCTTTGCTGCTTCGGCTGCTGTTTGTTTGATGAGGTCGATAGTGCTGCACACATACACGACATTCTTCGTGCCTTGAGCCACTAAGCTCTGTGCGATCAAAAGTCCGATAATTGTTTTTCCTGCGCCTGTATTAAGCAGAATGAGGGTTTCATCCTTTTGGTCCTTGAACCACCCCTCAAGGGCCTCAGCTTGGCCTCGCCACAAGTCGTTGGCTACGCCTTCTCCTGAGGGACGCCGCTTAAATATCTCGCGCGGATCGGTTGGACTCGTCCTCGCGTCGGGCTTCCTCAGGTTGTTGAAATCGATCATCGTTCCTCCAATCGAGAGTCGTTCCCTCTTGTATAGGTCGAGGATGATAACAATACTACCTTAGGGAGGAGCGTTGACTGCCAGTTCCGTGGGAACTGATTGTTGCGACGAGATATGGCTGTCGTCATCGCGCCAGCCTCGCGACGATTTCAACAGTCTCCCAGCGACGATGTCGCAAGAGGCGGAGGCATCTCTCGATGCCTGATCTCAAGCAAGTCACGGGCTAACGCAGGGTCTAGCGGTATTGAATTTCGACTGGCGTCACCGCGGCAACTTGCAAGCAAAGCGCAACCCGCGTCGGTGCCGACGGCGGAACAACGCCATGCGGGCGGTCCTTGAGGGCTTGCGCGCCGGGTTTCCCCTACGGCGCCACCAACTCCACCCGCCGGTTCAACGCCCGCCCAGCCTCGCTAGCATTCGATCCCACCGGCGCCAGATGCGCGACGCCCGCCGTCTGTAGCCGCGGCGCGCCGATGTGGTAGGTCTTCACCAGTTCGGCGGCGATCGCTTCGGCGCGGCGGCGCGAGAGGTCGAGGTTGTAGGCGTAGGGCCCCTGGCTGTCGGTGTGGCCGACGATGAAGACATTGAGCGCCACATGGGAGGCCAGCAGCTTTGCGATCTGTTCGAGGGTGGGGCGGCTTTCGGGCCGGATCAACGCCTTGTCGGTATCGAAATAGATGCCGTAGAGCGCGATGCGGCCGATCTCGCGCAGGCCCTTGGCCATCGCATCCGCATCCACCATCTTGTTCTCGATCGCGCCGATCTCGGCGACCGTGAGCTGCGCGTAGATATCGCGGTTGTTCTCGCTGACGACAACGCTGGCATAGGTCTCGCGCCCGCCCTCGCTCTTGCGCGCGGCATAGTAATGATAGTTGAAGCCATCCACCCACATCTGCGGGATCGGCAGCGCCTCGATCGCCTCGGTGAAGGGAATGCCGCCGCAGGCTTCGGTCTCGCAATTGAGCAGCGGCTCGAATCCGGCTTTTGTCAGTTGGGTCTCGAAATTCCGTGAGACTTCCACGATCGAAGGCCCGGCACTCGTGCGATAGGCGATGCGGGTGATGCGGCCCTCCAGCCGCGGCGTTCCCGATGGTTTGCCATCCCTGAAGGGGGCGGCCTGCATCCGCGCGGTGTCGAAATTCTTCACCTGATGGCCCGATATCACGCTGCCGGCGAAGCGGCCGATGCCGGGAAAATCCCTGGAGCCCGCGACGTCGCGGGTCTGCGCCAAGGCTGCGGTCGGTGCGAAAAGCGAAAGGGTGAGCAGGAGGAGGAGCGGCTTGATGGTCGCGAGGGGCATTCGGAAAATCTCGGTGATTTCAAGGAAAGATATCGGTCAAGGCGCTTTGCCGCAACGCTCGAAGCGATCCCGCAGACGTGCTAGAAGCCATACCTGATATTCCGGCGCATCCACCAAAGACGGTTTCCCCCATGCACTTCTTCCGCCATGCTGTTGCCTTCGCCGTTGTTCTGGCGCTTCCCCTCGCATCCCTGTCCTCACCAGCCGATGCCGCGCAATGCGGCAACTCCTCAGGCGGCTTCGACGCCTGGAAGCAATCGTTCGCCGGCGAGGCGCGGGCCAAGGGCGTCAGTGCTGCGACCATCCAGGCCATGATGGCGACGAATTATGCGCAGGCGACCATCAATGCCGATCGCGGCCAGCGCAGTTTTCAGCTCACCCTCGATCAATTTCTCGCCAAGCGCGGCGCCACGACGATTGTCGCGAAGGGGCGTCAGCTGAAGAATTCGCAAGCCGCATTGTTCTCCTCGATTCAGCAGCGCTACGGCGTGCCGCCGGGGCCGCTGCTCGCGATCTGGGGCATGGAGACCGGTTTTGGCGCCGTGCGCGGCAACCAGAACATGCTGTCGTCGATCACGACGCTGGCCTATGACTGCCGGCGCACCGCCTATTTCACCGAGCACCTTTACGCAGCATTGCAATTGATCGATCGCGGCGTGCTCTCGCCGGCCCAGCGCGGCTCCATGCACGGCGAAGTCGGCCAGACCCAGTTCATGCCCAAGGCCATCCTCGCGTATGGCACCGGCAATCTCGAAAACTCCGCCAACGCGCTGAGCTCGGCCGCGAATTTCCTCAAAGCGCACGGCTGGCGCCCCGGCGCCGGCTATCAGCCCGGCGAACCCAACTTCGCCGCCATCCAGGCCTGGAACGCCGCAGGGGTTTATCAAAAGGCGATCGCGTTGATGGGCCGTCAGATTGATGGGGGAGAGTGACCTCCACCGTCATTGCGAGGAGCGGAGCGACGAAGCAATCCAGAGTCCCGCACACGACTCTGGATTGCTTCGCGGAGC
>JACDAG010000313.1 GCA_013695565.1 Bradyrhizobium sp. | reverse complement strand
ATCCTGTCCGGCGGCGAACTCACCGTGACCGTCCGCGGCAATGGCCGCGGCGGACCCAACCAGGAATACGCGCTGGCGCTGGCGGATTTGCTTAACGAAATACCAGGCGTTTGCGCCCTGGCCGGCGATACCGACGGCGCCGACGGCGGCGCCGGCAGCGCCACCGATCCGGCGGGCGCGGTGATCGACCAGACCACGTTTGCCAGGATGAAGTCGCTCGGCCTCGATCCCAAGGCCTATCTCGCCAACAACGACGCCACCGCATTCTTCACCGCGACCGGCGACCTGCTGCAGACCGGTCCGACACTCACCAACGTCAACGACGTCAGGGTGATCCTGGTGGAGCCAGCCTAGTAAGCTTCCGTTTGGCAAAGACCTTAACGCTTTGTTGAGGGCATTCTCAGGAATCCGGAGGCAATTGCCGCCTCTCAAGGAAGCAATTCATTTCCCTGGTCCTTAATAGGACCCTCCTAATTGCCGGGGTGCCGCAAATTGCGGCAGGGGAACACGGAAATGGTGGATTCAATTGCTGACGCCATCTGTCCCGAGCCAGCTCACTTGAATGAGCGGCTCGAAGAGGCGTTCAATCATCTGTCGCTGGGAATTGTCATTTTCAGCGAGAAGCGCGAAGTCATTTTCTGCAACGAACGCTACGCGGAGATGTACGGGCTCTCAGCCGAACAGGTGAAGCCGGGGACGCCGACCAGCGAACTGATCCGGCACCGCCTCAAGCTCGGCCTGAAAGTGTCGGTGGCACCTGATGATTACGTCCGCGCGCGCGTCGGGCAGGACATCGCGCTCGACACCACGTTCCAGGAATTCACCGACGGGCGGATCATCGCCTACACCGTCCACCCGATGCCGGGTGGCGGCGGGATGGCGACGCACGAGGACATTACCGAGCGCGAAGAACTCAATGCCCGTCTGAAAACACAATACGAGTTCGGGCGGAAGCAGGAAGAGACGCTGCGGATACGCAACTTCCAGTTCGACACCGCGATCAACAACATGTCGCAGGGGCTGTGCTTCTTCGCTTCCGATCACCGCCTGATCGTGTGCAACGACCGCTTCCTCGAAATGTACGATATCCCGTTCGACCGCGTTGGGCCCGGCAGTACCTTGACGGAAATCGTCGACTTGCGTTTTGAAGCCGGAAGTTTACCCGCGATGTCGCGCGATGAATACGTGCTATGGCGCAGCAATGTAGCGACATCCAACGAATCGAGAGACAGCGTCGTTGAACTGCAGAACGGCAAGACGGTCAAGATCCGCCACCGGCCGATGCCCGGCGGTGGCTGGGTCGCCACGCACGAGGACATCACCGAGCAGCGGCAATCCGAGGTCAAGATCGAATACATGGCGCACCACGATGCGCTCACCGAGCTCGCCAATCGGGTACTGTTGAACACGCGGCTCGAACTCGCTTTGGGCCGCGAGGAAATGATCGCGGTTCATCACCTCGATCTCGACCAGTTCAAGGCCGTGAACGACACGTTTGGCCATCACGCCGGCGACAAGCTGCTGAAGATCGTCGCCGAGCGGCTGTGCGGCCTGATTCGCGAGACCGACACGATCGGGCGCATGGGCGGCGATGAATTCGTCATCGTGCAGGCCCCGATCGCCGACCCCGCCGACGCCACGTCGCTGGCGCAACGCGTCATCCAGCTGTTGAGCGAGCCCTACGACATCGACGGCCACCAGGCCGTGATCGGGGCCAGCATTGGCATCTCGGTCGGCCCCGGCGACGGCACCAGCCCCGACAAGCTGTTGCGAAATGCCGACCTCGCGCTCTACCGCGCCAAGGGCGACGGACGCGGCACCTTCCGTTTCTTCGAGCCGGTGATGGATTTGCAGATGCAGACCCGCCGCGTCATGGAACAGGATTTGCGCAAGGCGCTGCCAGCAGGCGAGTTCGAACTGCACTACCAGCCGGTCGTCAATCTCGCCAGCAACGAGATCAGCGGGTTTGAAGCCCTGATCCGCTGGAATCATCCAATTAAAGGCATGATCTCGCCGGCCGCCTTCATTCCGCTGGCGGAAGAGATCGGCTTTATCGTGCCCATAGGGGAGTGGGTGATCCGGCAGGCCTGTACCACCGCGGCGCAATGGCCGGGCAACCTCCATATCGCCGTCAATATTTCGGCGGTCCAGTTTCGCAATCCCGGCCTGATGCAGGTCATCATCGGCGCGCTGGCCGCCTCCGGCCTGCACCCTTCCCGGCTGGAGATCGAAATCACCGAGACCGTGCTGTTGCACAACAAGGAAGCGACGCTCGCCGTCCTGCATCAATTGCGGGAGCTCGGCATCCGGATCGCGATGGACGATTTCGGCACCGGCTATTCGTCGCTGACCTATTTGCAGAGCTTTCCGTTCGACAAGATCAAGATCGACCGCTCCTTCGTCAAGGACATCACGGAGAACTCCGGTTCGCTCAACATCGTGCGCGCGGTCGCCGCCCTTGCCAACGGCATGGGCATGACGGCCACGGCCGAAGGCGTCGAAACCAGGGAACAGCTCGACCGCATCACCTCCGAAGGATGCACCGAGATGCAAGGCTTCCTGTTCAGCAAGCCGCTTCCCGCCCGCGAAATCGAGCGGCTGTTCCTGACGGGGAATGGAGCGAAGGTAACGGCCGACCGTATCGTCGCGGCCTGATCGATAGATCTCCGTCATTCCGGGGCATCGGGGAATGACGGGCTGACTAAAACTCGCCGGCGATCTTCGACAGCATATCCAGCAGCGCGACCCGGTTGGCAGGCCCCAGCAGTTCGTTGAGGCGGGCCTCGTGCTTGCTGGCGACGAGCTTCTTGGCGCGCGCCAGCACCGCCCGGCCCTTGTCGGTCAGCATCAGGATGTGGGAACGGCGGTCGTTGGTCGAACGCACCCGCGTGCAGAGATCGCGGCTCTCCAGCGCGTCGAGCATCGCCACGAAATTCGGCCGCAGGATGCCGAGCGTATTGGCGATCTCGGTCTGGTTGCGGCCGGGGTTCTTGTCGAGCAGCAGCAGCACCGAAAACTGTGCCGGCGTCAGCTGCAGCGGCGCGACGCAGCGCAGGAAGTCCTCGAACACCTTGAGCTGCGCGCGCTTGAGCGAATAGCCGAGCAGGTCGGACAATTCGCCCATTTGCAGAGCGGCATTTTCCGCCGCACCATCGACAGGCTCCTTGCCGTTGGAGCGGGACGGCTTGACGGCATCAGTGGCGGCCTTGGAAACTGTCATCGCTGTGGGTTCGCAATCCCGGTAGAAGGTCCCGGTGGTGGCGCGGGCCTTGAGATTATATTTGATAATTGTTATAGACTATATCAAATATCGGCGTCTTTCAACTGCCGATATCGGACGGCCGGCTGACCTCGCAAGGTCGAGATCGGCTCGACGCCTGAGGGGGAGCGCCAAGTCTTGAACACGACGATCATGCTGTTCCTGCTGCAGGACGGCATCACCAATGGCGCGATCTATGCGTTGCTCGGGCTTGCACTGGTGCTGGTGTTTGCCGTCACGCGCGTGATCCTGATCCCGCAGGGCGAATTCGTCACGTATGGGGCGCTGAGCTACGCCGTGCTGGCGACCGGCAAGGTGCCGGGCACGGCGCTGCTGGCGGTCGCGATGGGCGTGGTGGCGTTCGGCCTCGATCTGTACGCGGCGCGGCGCGCACTTCGCCTCACATCGGTGGCGCGCGCGGCCGCGATCAACATCGTCCTGCCGGCGGCGATCCTGGCGCTGACTTACGGCCTGGCCGGTCCCAAAACCCCGATCGCGGTCAATATCGCGCTGTCGCTGCTGATCGTCGCGGCGATCGGGCTGTTTCTGTATCGCATCGCCTTTCAGCCGCTGGCGCATACCTCTGTGCTGGTGCTGCTGATCGCCTCGGTCGGCTGCCATCTCGCGCTGCAGGGGCTTGGGCTGGTGTTCTTCGGTGCCGAAGGCCTGCGCGGGCCGGCGTTGTCGAACGCCGCCGTCACCATCGGACCGCTGCGTTTCACCGGCCAGAGCATCGCGGTCTATGGCCTGACCATCGCCTTCATCATCGGGCTGTGGCTGTTCTTCGGCTTCACGCTGATGGGCAAGGCGCTGCGCGCCACCGCCGTCAACCGCCTCGGCGCCCGCCTCGTCGGTATCCGCACCACGCTGTCGGGGCAGATCGCCTTCCTGCTCGCCTCCGTGATCGGCGCGATTTCGGGAATCCTGATCGTACCGATCACCACGCTCTATTACGACACCGGCTTCCTGATCGGCCTGAAAGGCTTCATCGCCGC
>JACDAG010000268.1 GCA_013695565.1 Bradyrhizobium sp. | reverse complement strand
GTCGACTGGGGCGACGTCGATCTCGTCATCAATATCGGCGCGCCCAAAGGCGCATCCCGGCTGATGCAGCGCATCGGCCGCGCCAACCATCGCCTCGATGAGCCGTCGCGTGGCGTGCTGGTGCCGGCCAACCGGTTCGAGGTGCTGGAATGCCGCGTGGCGATCGACGCGGTGGCTGAAAACGCCCAGGACACTCCGCCGCTGCGTACCGGCGCGCTCGACGTGCTGGCGCAGCACGTGTTGGGTTGCGCCTGCGGCGAACCTTTTCTGTCGGACGAATTGTATGAAGAGGTTTTAACCGCGGCGCCTTACTCACAACTGACGCGAACCGACTTCGACGACGCGGTCGATTTCGTTGCCACCGGCGGCTACGCGCTGAAAACCTACGAACGTTTTGCGCGCATCAAGCAGGACAAGCAGGGCCGCTGGCGCGTCACCAATCCCAGGGTGCGGCAAAGCTATCGGCTCAATGTCGGCACCATCGTCGAAGATACCATGCTGAAGGTGCGCCTGGTGCGTTCGCGCGGCGCAAAGGGAAACACCGGATCGACCGGTGGGCTCGGGCGCGGCGGCCGGATGTTGGGCGAGATCGAGGAAGCCTTTATCGAGGGGCTGGTGGTCGGCGACACCTTTGTGTTTGGCGGCGAGGTGGTGCGCTATGAAGCGCTCGCCGAAGACCAGGTCTATGTCTCGCGCGCCAATGACGCCGATGCAAAAGTGCCGTCCTACATGGGCGGCAAGTTTCCGCTGTCGACCTATCTGGCCGAGCGGGTCCGCAAATTGCTCGACGATGGCGGGGCCTGGAATGCGTTGCCGGATCAGGTGCGCGACTGGCTGAGGCTGCAACGGGACGTCTCGCGCGTCCCCGGCGCGCGCGAACTGCTGGTCGAGACCTTCCCCCGCGCCGACAAGCACTACCTCGTCTGCTATCCCTTCGAGGGCCGGTTGGCGCATCAGACGCTCGGCATGCTGCTGACGCGGCGGATGGAGCGCGCCCGGGTGCGGCCGCTGGGTTTTGTTGCCAATGAATATGCTGTTGCGGTGTGGGGATTGGGCGACATGTCGTTCATGATCCGCCAGGGTAAACTCGATCTCAACGCGCTGTTCGATCCGGACATGCTGGGTGACGATCTCGAGGCGTGGCTCGCGGAATCCGCGCTGATGAAGCGTACCTTCCGCACCTGCGCGGTGATATCGGGCCTGATCGCGCAGCGTTTCACCGGCGAGGAAAAATCCCGCCGCCAGGTGCTGTTCTCGACCGATTTGATCTACGACGTCCTGCGCAAGCACCAGGCCGACCACGTGCTGCTGCGCGCCGCGCGCGCCGACGCTGCCACCGGGCTGCTCGATCTCAAGCGCCTCGGTGATATGCTCTCCCGCATTCAGGGGCGAATCACCCATCGGGAACTCGACCGTGTTTCGCCGCTGGCGGTGCCGGTGATGCTGGAAATCGGCCGCGAGTCAGTTTATGGCGAAGCGGCCGACGAGTTGCTGGCGGAAGCCGCCGACGAACTGGTCAGGGAAGCGACAGGATAGAACGTGACGGCAGCGGCGCAATTTTCAGAAGATGATCCAATGGCGCGCGCGTCGAAGATGGTGGTTGCGGACGTCAGCTTCCTAGCCGATCTCTCCGGCGCGCTGTTCTGGAAAGAGCAGCGCCTGCTTGTTGTCTCCGACCTGCATCTGGAGAAGGGCTCCAGCTTTGCTGCCCGCGGCGTGCTGCTGCCACCCTACGACACCGTGGCGACGCTGAGCCGGCTGGCGGCCGTGATCGCGCGGCACGACCCACGCATGGTGATCGCGCTCGGCGACAGTTTTCACGATTGCGACGCGCATGAGCGGCTGTCCTTGCCCGACCGCGAGGCGCTTGCGGCGATGCAGGCGCGGCGCGACTGGATCTGGATATCAGGCAATCACGATCCGCACCTGCCGTCGGATCTCGGCGGCGTGGTTGCGGATGAAGTCGCGATCGGCAGCATCATGTTCCGCCATGAACCCACGGGGGCATCAGGCGAAATCGCCGGCCATCTGCATCCCAAGGCCCGCATCGCCACCCGTGGCCGCGCGATGGAGCGGCGATGCTTCGCCTGCGACGGCGAGCGCGCGGTGATGCCGGCCTTCGGCGCCTACACCGGCGGCCTCAGCATCCGCGATGCGGCGTTCGCGAAAATCTTCCGCACACCGGGGCTGATGGCGCATGTGCTTGGGGACAACAAGCTGCACGCGATTTCCGCGACAAGGTGTTATTGATCATAGCCCCGTCATTGCGAGGAGCGATAGCGACGAAGCAATCCATTCTTGCTTTGCCGCGCTGTGGATTGCTTCGCTTCGCTCGCAATGACGGCGTAGGCAGCTACGCCGCCTTCGCCTGAATCGTATCGCAAAATTCCGCCAACCTATCCGCCAGCCGCAACGTTGCGGGGCTGGCATCCGGTGCTGCCACCAGCGCCACTTCGGTTCGGTCGATCGGCGCAAAGCCGTCCTTCGCCGTCAGCACGCGGTGGTCGGCCTGGATCGCCATTTCGGACAGGATGCTCAGCCCCATGCCGGCGGCGACCGCGGCCTGGATGCCGGAGAGGCTCGAAGATGTATAGGCCATGTGCCAGGGGCGGCCGGCGCTTTCCAGCGCGTGGATCGCGCGCGAGCGATAGAGGCAGCCTGAGGGAAAACCGATCAGCGGCACCGATCCTGTCGTGGTGTCGCGCGGCCGGCTCTTGCTGGTGACCCAGTGCACGCGCTCGGGCCACACCGCGATGCCAGTTTTCTCGCCCGCAGCGCGCTTGAACAGCGCGAGATCGAGTTCGCCGCGTTCGAGATCGCGCCTCAGGTAAGTGCTCTGGTCGGAGCGGACGTCCATCCGCGAGCCCGGATGCGAGCGTGAAAACGCCGCCAGCAATTTCGCCAGCCGGTAAGCGGCAAAATCCTCGGGTACCCCGAGCCGGATCGCGCCCTCGCTGCCGGGGCGGGACATCAC
>JACDAG010000266.1 GCA_013695565.1 Bradyrhizobium sp. | reverse complement strand
CGACGCTTTCGAACAGCACGCGGGGTCGAATATGCGCGACCTGGCAGGCGGCCTCGAACCAGCCGTGCGATGCGAATGTCGAGCTGAGACGCAGCAACGGTTCGTCGGCCAGTTCCGTCACGTCGAGCACAGCACGACGGCTCAGCCGGTGGCTCAGCGGCAGCACGGCCAAAACGTGCATCGGATAGAGCAACCGGCTGGAGAAGCGGTCTTCGCCGGCCGGCATAACAGCGACATCAATGTCGCCGCGCTCCAGGCGGCCCGGCAAGCGGGAGCCGCCGTCCTCCACGAGACGGACCTCGACGCCGCCGTGGCGCTTACGGTAACGCAATAGAAAACCTGCCAGCAGGCTCTCGATGACCTGCGGTGTGGCCCCAACCCGCAGGACTCCGACTTCGCCGGTCTTGAGCGCGCTGGCGCGCTGGCCGAGCGCCTCGGCGTCATACAACAGCTGCCGACTGCGCACCAACAGGTCTTCGCCCTCCGGCGTGAGCCGCACGCTTCGTCCAATGCGTGCGAAAAGCCGCAAACCCAATTCGTCCTCTAGCGCCTGGATCTGCCGCGACGCAGCGGACTGAGTCAGATTCAGCCGTGCCGCCGCGCGCGCAAAACCGGCATTGTCGGCGATCGCGACGAAGGTGCGGAGGAATCGGAGGTTCATGGATACATTCTACTTTATCATCGGAAATGAGACCATAAATGAATTTGACGCATCAATAGGACTTTGGCTAGCGTGCAGTGAATTCAAAGTTGGACGGAGGTTCTCGCCATGGCCCGCTCTCGGATCGCGCTACTTCTTTTCGCTTCGGTTGTGAACATCCTGTTTGACCGCACCGCCGTGCTCGCGAACGAAGAACGGCTTGGCGAGGTCCATCTGTCAATCTCGTGCAGCCCCGCCGCGCAGCAGCAATTCAATCGGGCCGTTGCCATGCTTCATTCCTTCTTCTTTCCTGAGACCGTGAAGGCGTTCACCGCCATCGCCGAGAAGGAACCGACCTGCGCAATGGCCTATTGGGGCGTCGCGATCAGCCAACGTCCCAATCCGCTCGTCGGCCCATTCCCCGGCGATGTCCTGAAGCGTGGATGGGAAGCTGTCGAGAAAGCGCGCACCGCTTCGCAAAAGACCGAGCGAGAGATCGCTTGGATCGAGGCGCTTGCCTCCTACTACCAGGACTACGCGAGCGTTCCGCAGCAGAGGCGTACCGCAAACTACGAAGCGGCGATGGCGCAACTATCGGTCCGTTATCCCGATGACGCCGAGGCTGCAATTTTCTATGCGCTGGCTCTGAACGAAGCCGCTGAGCCAGCCGACAAGACCTACGCCAAACAACTCAAGGCCGCCGAGATCCTCGAAAAGCTAGAGCCGAAGTATCCCGACCACCCTGGTATTCCGCATTACATCATCCATAGCTACGACTATCCCGAGCTCGCCATGCGGGGTGTGCTCGCTGCCGCGCGATGCGCACAGCTCGCACCCTCTGCGCCGCACGCGCTGCACATGCCCTCGCACGTCTTCTCAACGCTCGGCATGTGGCAGGAGGTGATTGGTTCGGATCGCGCAGCAGACCAAGAGACCATCGCCTACACGGCTCGCATTGATCCAAAGGCCGCCGCCGATCCTGCGAAGAACGCCGGGCGTTACCATTTCCTCGACTTTCTAACGAACGCCTACCTGCAATTGGGGCAGGACCAGCAGGCCAAGACCATTGTCGATGCGCGCAATAGCTTTGCCGAATATCCAGCGGGCTTCCGCTACAGCGGGCATACGGCCTTTGCGGCCATACCGGTCCGCTACGCGTTCGAACGCGCCGCGTGGGCGGAAGCCGCAGCACTCGCGATTCCGAAAACACCATTTGCGCAAGCCGAAGCGATTGCCTGGTTTGGCCGCGCGATCGGTGCGGCCCGCAGCGGAGATCTTACAAAGCTCAAAGAGGCCATCAGTCAACTCGGCGTGCTCAAGGACAAACTCGCCAAGGCGAACGACGACTATTGGGCGGGACAAGTTCTCATCCAGGAGCGAGCCGCCGAGGGCTGGCTTGCGCTCGGTGAGGGCCGCAAGGGCGACGCCATTGCAGCGATGCGTCAGGCCGCCGACCTGGAAGATCGAAGCGGCAAACACGTCGCGATGGAAAACCGTCTCTCGCCGATCCGGGAGATGTTCGGCGAGTTGCTGCTCGAAGCAAGTGAGCCCGCGCAGGCACTGAAAGAGTTCGGAGCGTCGCTGCGCAACAATCCGAACCGCTATCGCTCCTTCGCGGGGGCTGCAAAGGCTGCCGAGCGGATCGGTGACCGAACGCAAGCCAAGAGCTACTATGAGAAGCTCATCGCGCTTGCGGCCCAGGCCGATGATGGACGGCCCAGCCTTATCGCCGCGAAGCAGTATCTCGCGGCGAATTGATTGGATCGCGCCCGCACGCGTGTAGAATGTTATCGCCGGAAGGGTTGGCCAGGCCGAGTCTGTTCTCGAACCGGGTGACGACGATGTTCGATCTGGAGCAATTCACGGCCGATTGCCGGGCAGCACTCGCGGCCGACAAATCGCACAAGTATGTGCGAGAGGTCGTGGCGCGGGCGGTCGCGGATCCGCCATCCATGATGCGAGCTTTGGGCGAGCCGAAATGCGCCGGCCTCCACAAGCTCTATCAATCCCATGACCTGACCGTTCTCAACGTCGTTTGGGCGCCGATGATGACCATCATGCCCCACAATCATTCAATGTGGGCGGTCATCGGCATCTACACGGGACGCGAGGACAACATTTTCTGGCGCCGCCTGCCCGGCGGTTCCAGGAAGGTCGAGGCCGCCGGCGCGCAAGCGTTGTGCGAGGGAGATGCGGCACCCCTTGGACACGACATTATCCATTCGGTCACCAATCCGATTCCCCGCCTGACCGGCGCCATTCATGTGTACGGCGGTGACTTCTTCGATCCCTTGCACAGGAGTGAGTGGGACCCGGAAACCCTGCTGGAAGGACCGTTCGATCCCGAGCGCGCCGTTCGCCGCTTTGAAGAGGCGGACGCAGTTTTTGCGAACAGACAGGCACGCTAAGACCGATAACCGATTGTCTGCTGTTGGCACAAACCGGCCGTTAAAGGGTGGGCAGAGCATGTCCGCTCTGCCCGGTTATTTCAGACATCAACTGTTCCGCTATTGCGAGCGCATCATCGACCTCGATGCCGAGATACCGGACCGTGCTTTCGATTTTGATATGCCCAAGCAAGAGCTGGACAGCTCTGAGATTATCTGTCCGCCGATAGATCAACGTCGCCTTTGTGCGGCGCAGTGAATGCGTCCCGAACAGTCTCGAGTCCAGTCCAACGCTGCCAATCCACTCAGAGACGAGGCGGGCATATTGGCGTGTTGTCCTGCTGCGTTCAGGGCCGCGACGGCCGGTGAACAAGAACTCGCCGGGTCGTTGCCAGTGACCTTTAGATAATCATCGACCGCCTGGCGGGTCTGCTCGCTCAATTCAAATCTGACAGGCCGCCCGGTTTTCTTTTTCCGGACGGTTGCGCGATCCGCCGTATGTCCGCCTGCGGCGACATCCTCGACCCGGTTGGCGACGACATCGCAGCCACGAAGCTTGCTGTCGATTGCCAGATTGAACATGGCCAGATCGCGAGCGCGGCCCTCGATCTGGAGTTTCGTCCGGATCGACCAGATGTGTTTCGGTCGCAAGGGCGGCTTTGCCCCGGTCAGCTCTCCCTTATTCCACGCCGTCCGCTTAGGCACGGAGACAGCATTTACCTGGTCCTGCATGGCCATACTCATCAGCTCGGTTACAGAGGCGAGAAGCATGCGCTGCGGGATTGGGCGTTGGAATCAGGTCGCCTTTCGGGCCTAAGCGGACTCCGGGGCCGGCTGGGCGGGAAACGACTTGTAGCGTTTAACCCGAAGCGGAAGTCGCGCCTCACAAATCCGTCGCCGATGTTTGTGTCAAAACATATATTGCACTCAACTGCGCGCAGTAGGGCGTGCGTGGCACGTTCACCGATGGAATTAGCTCGGAGATCTGGGGGCTAATTAGTTATTACATTGCGCTTCATCCCGCCAACACTGGCACCCAGAAGAAATAGGCGTTCAACATATACAACCCGGAAGCGATCAGCGTGATTGCGCCGACGAACTCGAACCCCTTTTGGTATCCGGTGAGGATGTTAAGGTTTTCTAACCATCCGACCGCCAAAGCGCCGAGCGCGATAGGCGCCGCCCGACCCACAGAAAACGCGAGCAGTAATAGCGCTCCGTAAAATGGTGAGGCGATGGCGGCAGACGCACCAAGTAAAATGACAAGTGCCGGAGTACAAACTGGACAGATCGCAACCGAAAACACTGCGCCAAGCACAAACGCACCCCAAACAGTGTTCGCACGAGTGACCCGCAACCGGAGTGACGGCAACGGCAAGGGTACCCAACCGGTCCATAGGAGCCCGAGCACAATAAGTACGGGGCCGAGCAGGAGTCCCCATTCGCGTCCCAAAAGATCAGCCACCCAACTTCCGCCGAGCCCCGCAATGAAGCCAAGGAGGACCTGAACGACGATCATGGCAGCGATGAAGGCCACACCAAACAAGATGGATTGGCGTGCATCCCCGGCTTTAGTCACGTAGGCAAGTGAGACAGGTATGGAGGCAAGCGCAACCGGATTAAAGCTGAAGACGAAGCCAGCCAGGAAGCCGACGCCGAGTGCGAGAAGACCAGCGTGTTCTGCTGCCTGACGGAGCGTATCGGTATCCATCTCAAGCTTCCTTGTTGATCCGTTTGATTAGCTCCCGCTCGAATTGTTGGGATGTAGGCAGGGAGGCGAACACCACCTCTCCGTCGATTGCGATTGCAGGCAGTGTGAGGACACCGAGCTCGACAGCGTACTCGATTTCATCGAGGACATTCATTTCACGCCAAAGAGCATTTGGGATCAAGTTCTTGGCGGTCGCTCTCAGTCCCTCCTTATTGGCGACGCATTTCGGACAACCGGGAGTATAAAGAAGGTCAATCTTCATCAGCTTGTTGTCCCCGTTGCCTGTTCGAGAGCGGCGATGATTGGGCAATCCTCCAAGTTTCGGCCGTCGACGCTGCACGTCTCAATCAAGTTGTGAAGCGCCTTTGACATCACCTTCATCGCCGTGATCTTGGCCTCAAGTTGCAACCTCTTTTCCAGTGCTAATCGACGTACATCGTTGCAGCATGCCTCATCACTCTTGCGCAAGGTGAGGAGCGCGCGAATCTCCGTCAAGGTGAACCCGCACTGCTGGGCTTGCTTAATGAAGCTTATGCGCCGGAGCGCGTCATGTTCATAGAGTCGGTAGCCACCCTCGCTCTTAACGGCGGGTTCAATGAGAAGTTCTCGCTCGTAGTACCGGGTGTCGGTGCTTACGTTAGCGAGCGCGGCAATCTTACCGATTGTGAGAGACACCGCTACAGAGCCTTTCCTTGTCCGGCCGCATGCAGTCCTTTATTGGACGAGTTAATTCCAGCAGGCTACACCTTGGAGTTAACTCCAAAGTCAAGCAATTAGCGTTCACAAGCCATTGATCGGAGTGCGATAGCTGAAGCCGCCCAAAGGCGACTTCCGCTATTGGCACTTAGCGTCGTTTCGCTGCTACGCAGCAATACGTCGGCTATCGGGGCATTGCGGACTCTGGCAAGTGTTCGCCCAGCAGATTTTATGAGTTCACAGCATTAGACTTAGCCGCCGCCCTGCGCGTTATGCAGTTGCCCCGCGACCGCACGGACCTTGCGCGGTGACGCCTGCCAGATCGAGACTGCCGACAGCGCGCTGACGGCGATGCCGATCGCAAAGGCCAGCGTGTAGCTGCCGTAGCGGTCGAACAGAAATCCGGTCGCCCACGGGCCCGCCGCGCCACCGGCGAGCGCCGCCAGCATGATGGTGCCGAAGATGCTGCCATATTGCTTGCCCTGGAAGATTTCGAGCACCACCGCGCCCATGACCGAGGTCAGGCCGTAGCCGAGCACGCCCTGGGTCACGATCATCAGATAAACCAGCGGCAACACCGGCGCGAACTTCAACCCGACCAGCGCCGCAAAGCAGATCGCAAAGCCAAAGCAACTGATCGCCCAGATCCATTCACGCCCGATGCGGTCGGAGAGATGCCCGAGCCAGATCTGGCCGGGAATGCCGAGCAGACTGACCACGCCCAGCGCCCATACCGCGACATTGGCGCTGAAGCCGATATCGAGCAGGAACTTGGTCTGGTGCACCTGCACCGCGTACCAGACGTACAGGCCGCAAAAATAGCCGAGGCAGATCCACCAGAACCGCGCGGTGCGCAGCGCGCGGCGCAAGGTCCAGTCGGTGCCGGCCCAGACGGGATCGACGATATTCGAAATTGGCTTGGCTGATGTCGCCGTCGGTGCGGCGTCGCCGTCCGGCAGCAGCCCGATATCCTCGGGGCGCATCCGCAGCAGCAGATTGATCGGCGCCAGCACGACGAGGATCAGAATGCCCATCGCGGTGCAGGCGGTGCGCCAGCCGGTCTGCTCGATCATGTGCTGCACCCAGGGCAGCAGGGTCACCGAGCCGATGCCAACGCCGGCAAACGCCAGCCCCATCGCCAGGCCGCGGCGGCGGATGAACCAGTTCGGCACGTACAGCGATTGGCCGGAATAGCCGAGACAGACGCTTCCCGCGCCGACCAGCACGCCGATAGTGAGATAGAGATGCCATGGCTGCGTCGTCAGCGGCGCCAGCAGCAGGCCCGCGGCCATCAGCACGACGCCAAGTTCCATCACCGCGCGCGGCCCATAACGGTCCATCAGGCGGCCGATCAGCGGGCTGACGCCGCCGGAGATCACGAATCCGAACGAAAACGCACCGGCAGTGACGCCGCGTTCCCAGCCGAACTCGGAGATGATGGGCGGAAAGAACAGCGAGAACGCGGTCCGCGCGTTAACGCCGATCGCCATGGTGACGAAGGTCACCGCGACGATCATCCAGCCGTAGAAAAAGGGAAGCCGCATTACGTTCAGCCTGTCATTCCGGGGCGCGTTGCAAACGCGAACCCGGAATCTCGTGATCCCGGGTCTGGTGCTAGCGCACCATCCCGGAATGACAAAGGCAAGCTTTTCAGCGTTCGGTTCAAATTGCCACCGACGCGTGGCTCTCATGCCCGAAATAGGCATGCTCCAACCGCTTCGGCAAATTCGGCTCGCTGGTCGGCGCTTCCAGCACGATATGGCCCTGCACCAGCGCGTAGACACGATCGGCGGCGGCGAGCGCCTTTTCCAGTAATTGTTCGACCAGCAGCACCGCGGTGCCCTGCTTGCGCAACTGGGCGATGACGTTGAGCACGCGATCGACCAGCACCGGCGACAGGCCGGCCGAGGGCTCGTCGAGCACCAACAGCCGCGGCCGGCGCACCAGGCCCTGCGCCACCGTCAGCATCTGCTGTTGTCCGCCGCTGAGCGCACCGCCGCGCTCGTGACGCTTCTCGGCGATCTCAGGGAAAAACGACAAGGCTTCCTCGACGCGTGCCGCGCGCTCGCCGCGCGGCAGGTCATAGCCCGCCAGCAACAAATTATCGGTGACGGAAATCTGGGTGAACACGCGATGCCCTTCGATCACATGGACGAGCCCGGCGCGCGCGGTATCGCGCGGCGTGGCGTTGGTCATGTCGCGGCCGTCGAAACGCACCTGGCCGGCATTGACC
>JACDAG010000243.1 GCA_013695565.1 Bradyrhizobium sp. | reverse complement strand
TCATGTGATTCAAATGACTCACTTTTGTCTTTTTGAGTCTCGACACTCGATAAATACAAGAAGCTACTGTGCCCCAAGTGTTTGTTGCGACTCGCGAATTTTTTCCCGGGACAGCCCTGCGCAAGCGGGGCGAGGGAGCGCACCGTCCCCGACGAGGCACGGCGATGTTTGATCTCGGGCAACTCGAGCGCGCGCATCAGGTGGTCGGGGCAGCGATGCCGCCGACGCCGGCGCATGCGTGGCCGTTGCTGGCGCAGCGGCTTGGCGCCGATGTCGTCGTCAAGCATGAGAACCATACCCCGATCGGCGCCTTCAAGGTGCGGGGCGGGCTGGTCTATGTCGAACGGCTGCAGCGCGAGCGGCCGCGGACATCGGGAATCATCTCGGCGACTCGCGGCAATCACGGCCAGAGCCTCGCTTTCGCTGCGCGCCGTTACGGCGTGCCCGTGACGATCTATGTACCGCAGGGTAATTCCGTCGAGAAAAATCAGGCGATGCGCGCTTTGGGCGCCCATCTCGTTGAACATGGCGAGGATTTCCAGTCCGCCCGCGAGGAATGCGAGCGCCATGCCGAACGCGAGGGCCTCGAACTGGTGCCGTCGTTCCATCGCGATCTGGTGATGGGGGTTACGACCTACGCGCTCGAACTGTTCAGGGCCGCGACGGAGCTCGATGTCCTCTACGTGCCGATCGGGCAGGGTTCGGGCATCTGCGGCTGCATCCTGGCGCGCGACCTGCTCGGGTTAAAGACGGAAATCGTCGGCGTGCAGTCGACGGAAGCGCCGTCTTACGCGTTGTCCTTTGCAGCCGGCGCCGTGGTGAAGACCAACAGCAGCAACACGCTGGCCGATGGCATGGCAACGCGCGTCCCCGATCCGGAGGCGCTTGCGATCATTCGCAAGGGCGCCTCGCGCATCGTGCAGGTGACCGACGACGAAGTCGGCGACGCGGTGCGGGCCTACTGGACCGACACCCACAATCTTGCCGAGGGCGCCGGCGCCGCGGCACTCGCCGCAGCGCTGCAGGAAAAGGCAAAGCTCCGTGGCAAGCGGGTCGGGCTGATCCTGTCCGGCGGCAATATCGATTTCGATCTGTTTCAAAGATGGATCGCCCGCAACGAAAACGTCACCGCCGCCGCTGCCACGGCGCTGGTGTAAGCCGAGATTTGAGGACGACCATGAACCAGCCCGCATCCGCCTATTTCCTCGAAGAGCGCCACGATCCCGTCGAGTCGCACACGCTTTCCGTGCTCGTGCAGAACGAACCGGGCGTGCTCGCGCGCGTGATCGGGTTGTTCTCCGGCCGCGGCTACAACATCGAGAGCCTCACCGTCTCCGAGACCGAGAGCCAGAAGCATCTCTCACGTATTACCATCGTCACCACGGGCACGCCGATGGTGATCGAGCAGATCAAGCATCAGCTCGACCGCATGGTGCCGGTCTACCGCGTCGTCGACATGACGCTGACCGGCCGTTCGATCGAGCGCGAATTGGCCATGGTGAAGGTACGCGGCGGCGGCGACAATCGCGTCGAGGCGCTGCGGCTGGCGGATGCGTTCCGCGCCCGCGTGATCGACGCCACTACCGAGAGCTTCGTGTTCGAGATCACCGGCAATTCCGCCAAGATCAATCAATTCATCGACCTGATGCGTCCACTCGGCCTTGTCGAGGTGTCGCGCACCGGCGTTGCCGCGATCGGGCGTGGGCCTGAAGGGATGTGAGCCATGCTGGCGCGCGACTGGTACTACAATCAAAGGCGGCAGCTCGGCCTCGATTCCGCGGTCGCCTCGATCTACGACCGGCATGACGACAGCGACATCCGCGCCCGCGCGGCGCTGACCATGCTCGGCGTCCAGCGCGGCTGGAAAGTGGCCGATATCGGTTGCGGCAACGGCGTACTGGCCGTCGAAGGGGCGCTGATGGGCGCCGAGGTCGATGCCATCGACATCTCGCCGGCGATGTTGGCGCTCGCCAATATCCAGGCGCGCGACCGCAAGGTCGCGGTCCGCACCCAGCCCGCGGGCATGCTGAGCTTCGCCTACCAGCCGAATTCCTATGATCTGATCGTCAGCGAGTTCACGCTGCATCATCTGCCGGATTTCTGGAAAGCGGTGGCGCTGGCGCGGATTTTTGCGGCGCTGAAGCCCGGCGCGAATTTCTACCTGCGCGATATCGTGTTCGTCAGCATGCCCGACGGCGTCGATCGCGACGTCGAGGCGTGGGCCGATTTCTCGATCAAGAACCACGATTTCGAACGCGAGAGCGTGGTCACCCATATGCGCGACGAGTACTCGACCTTCGGCTGGGTGATCGAGCGCATGCTGACCGATGTCGGCTTCACGCTTGAATCGATCGACTACCATGCCCCGCTGCACGGCACATATCTCTTGCGCAAACCGAAGCCGGACCACCAACAGAGCTAGAAAAAAATGAAACCGGCCGATGTTTGCGTCGCCGTCTTTGTGCCGGCAAGGCATTCGCAGGCCCCGCTCAAATCAGTTCTCGCGTGAGGGCCCGATGTCACACTCGCTTATGATCGCCTTCGTGCTGTTCGCCACCGTGATGTTCTTCACGCCGGGGCCGAACAACATCATGCTGCTGTCGTCGGGGCTGACCTACGGGTTCCGCCCGACCATCCCGCATATCGCGGGCATCACGGTCGGCTTTGCCTTCATGGTCGGCGCGGTCGGGCTTGGGCTCGGCACCATCTTCATCGCCTATCCGGTGCTGCAGACGATCCTGAAATATGCCGGCGTCGCCTATCTGATCTATCTGGCCGCCGCGATCGCGATGTCCGGGCCGGTTTCGGCCGGCCAGGACAACCGCCGCGGGCCGATGACGTTCTGGGGCGCGGCCATGTTCCAATGGGTCAATGCCAAGGGCTGGGTCATGGTGATCGGCACCATCACCGCCTACGCGGCGATTTCGCCCTATCCCTGGAACATCGTGATCCAGGTCGGGCTGAGCCTGCTGCTGGGGGCGCTTTCCTGCACCGCCTGGGCCTATTTCGGCAGTGCGCTGCGGCCGGTCCTGACCTCGCCGAGGGCGGTGCGGGCCTTCAATATCGTCATGGCGGTGCTGCTGCTGGCCTCGCTCTATCCGGTCTTCATGGACGCATGATGCCGCACCGCGCCATGCATAAACGGGTTTCCCAGACAGCGAAAAATGCTCTAGACAACGCCGGAAATTCGCGGGCGACCGGCGCTCCCACTTGAACCCAAATGCCTGATTAACCGGCCCATTCTGGCCACCGATGAGGAAACGACTATGCGAGTTTATTACGATCGTGATGCCGACCTGAACCTGATCAAGGGCAAGAAGGTCGTCATCGTCGGCTACGGCAGCCAGGGCCATGCCCATGCGCTGAACCTGAAGGATTCCGGCATCAAGGATGTCGCCATTGCGCTGCGCAAGGGCTCGGCCTCGGCCCAGAAGGCGGAGGCTGCCGGCTTCAAGGTGATGGAAGTCGCCGAAGCTGCCAAATGGGCCGACCTCGTCATGATGCTCACCCCCGACGAACTGCAGGGCGATATCTATCGCGAGCATCTGCACGACAACATGAAAAAGGGTGCGGCCCTGGTGTTCGCGCACGGCCTCAACGTGCATTTCAACCTGCTCGATCCGCGCGCCGATCTCGATGTGCTGATGATCGCGCCGAAGGGCCCCGGCCACACCGTGCGCTCGGAATATCAGCGCGGCGGCGGCGTGCCCTGCCTGATCGCGATCGCCAAGGATTCCTCCGGCAACGCCCATGACCTCGGCCTCTCCTACGCCTCGGCGATCGGTGGCGGCCGCGCCGGCATCATCGAGACCTCGTTCAAGGAAGAATGCGAAACCGATTTGTTCGGCGAGCAGGTGGTGCTCTGCGGCGGCCTGGTCGAACTGATCAAGGCCGGCTACGAGACGCTGGTGGAAGCCGGTTACGCGCCCGAGATGGCGTATTTCGAGTGCCTGCACGAAGTGAAGCTGATCGTCGACCTGATCTATGAAGGCGGCATCGCCAACATGAATTACTCGATCTCCAACACCGCCGAATACGGCGAATACGTCACTGGCCCGCGCATCGTCACCGCCGAGACCAAGGCCGAGATGAAGCGCGTTCTCGCCGATATCCAGGGCGGCAAGTTCGCCCGCGACTGGATGCTGGAGAACAAGGTCAACCAGACCTCGTTCAAGGCGACCCGCGCCAAGCTCGCCGAGCACCCGATCGAGGAAGTCGGCGCCAAGCTCCGCGACATGATGCCGTGGATCAAGAAGGGCGCCTTGGTGGATAAGACGAAGAACTGAGGCTTGATCCACATTCGTATGCGAGATCGCGCAAGCGCGATCTCGATGATCAAGAAGGGCGCCTTGGTCGACAAGACCAAGAACTGAGCGTTCTCTAATTCAAAATGGAATCGGGCCGCGCATCGCGCGGACCTTTTCTTTGCGGGGATCGTAGGGTGGGCAAAGCGATAGCGTGCCCACCATTCACAAATGATGATCTCGGTTGAGGCGGTGGGCACGACGCGAAGTCGCGCCTTTGCCCACCCTACAAGACCGGGCTCACCGACGCCATCAGGCGCTGGGCGCGGCGGCCTGCCCGCCATTCGGCTGCTTCTCGATCCGGTTGTGAAGCTGCCAGAAGCGCACGGTGCGCTGGGCGGTCTCCATCGACAGTTTCTTGTAGTCCCGCTCGGCCACAGCCAGCGTCTGGTCGTCGATCCGCTGCTTCACCGGCCGGTTGCGCAGGATGCTCTCGACCGTCGGCCAGTTCAGCCGCGCTGACCGGCAGGGGATCAGGATGAGGTCGGCGCGCGGGCCTTCGATCAGGCGAGCGATCATTTCGGACGGCACTTCGTTGAGAACCGCGAGCGAAACGATCACCTCGTTGAACTTCCTGCTTTCGGCAAAACCATACACCGCCGCGTCGTCGAGCTCCTTCAATTCCACCATCAGCCTGACGAGCTGTTCGGCGATGCGAAAATCCCGCCCCGAAGGTGGACCTTCGCGCGCGATGTCGTCGATCACCCGTCGGATATCGTCCTGGAGGGCAGGCGGCGCGAGGGCCAAGAGCCGGATGCGAACGGCATCCTTGGCGCGACGCAACAGGTCGCGCAGGAATTTGATCGGAAGGTCGAGGCGCAGGCCGAGGATCTCGACCAGCTCATCGTCGCTTTCGGAATGGGCGACCATGCCGGAATAGCCGGTCTCGGAAAACCGCGCGGTTGCGTTGTTCGCCAGCCGGCGGATGACTTTGGTCTGGCCGCGCTCGACGATCACGTCGGTGACGGCTTCCGGCAGATTGTCGCGCGCCGAAATCGCGAGCAGATGTTCCTGCCCCTTGATGTTGGCGATCTCGACCAGCGCTTCGGCACTGAGGCGGCTGGAATGCGTCAGCACTTCGCCGGCAACCGCGATGTCGTCGTCCCATGCCAGATACTGGATCACTTCGAACGGTGCGTAATCGAGCGGCGCCAGCCGCTTGCTGAGCTCGGCCCGCGCCCGCGTCTCGACGCGTGCGATCAACAGGCAGAGCACGTCGTCGAAAACCTTGACCTGGTCTTCGCTGAGCCGCTCCCCGTCATTGAGAAAGAGGTCGGTGACCTGCCGCAGGGTTTCGACCCGCCGGGCCGATGACCCGCCTCGGACGGCATCTTCGAGTTCGGCGATGATCGAGTGAGCCGGCTGTTGTGCCATCGTGGGCAGCCTGTTTGTTGTTTCTATTTCAGGAGCATCATGGCGAGTGCGGTCTTTCGCTCGCGTTAAGGCGGAACCCCGTAGAAATCCGGGCGGCAGGTCTGGCAACCTGCAATCAGCCGTTCGGTATTTTTCGCAAAGGCTCGGCATTCGAGCGTGGCGAGCATTGTCATGTTCGCTTTTCCGATTGCTTTACCAAGTATGCCGCGCCGCAAAACGCGGTTTCTGCGACTAATGGCGTCTAACGATCGAGGTTTCCGGGCTTGGTGCTGCTTCCGGTATCCGGCTCCGGCTGCTATCCTCTCCAAACCGTTTCAGAAAAAATTCGAAGAGGAAGCTGTCCAACAAGAAGCCGTCAAGCCTGGCCCGCACCCGAGGAGGAAACTCATGAAGCGCTGCGCTAAGGATTTCTTCACGACGAATTCTGTTAAGTCTCTCGTTAAGTCGCTCGGACTTTCTGGATTGATCCTTGCCGCAGCCACCGTGTCCGCTGTCGCGCAAAAGAAATACGATACCGGCGCCACCGACAGGGAAATCAAGATCGGCAATATCATGCCGTACAGCGGCCCGGCTTCGGCCTATGGCATCATCGGCAAGACGATGAGCGCCTATATGCGGATGATCAACGACAATGGCGGCGTCAACGGCCGCAAGATCAACTTCATTTCCTACGACGACGCCTACAGCCCGCCGAAGACGGTGGAGCAGGCCCGCAAGCTGGTCGAGAGTGACGAGGTTTTCCTGATCTTCGCGCCGCTCGGCACCGCGTCCAATGCCGCGATCCAGAAATACATGAACACGATGAAAGTGCCGCAACTGTTCGTCGCCACCGGCGCCTCGCGCTGGGGAGACCCAGAACATTTCCCCTGGACGATCGGCTGGCAGCCGAACTACCGCGCCGAAGCGCGGATTTATGCCACCTACATCCTCGAACACCACCCCAAGGCCAAGATCGGCGTGCTCTATCAGAACGACGATTTCGGCAAGGACTACGTGCTCGGCTTGAAGGACGTCCTGCGCGACAAGTTCAACCAGATGGTCGTCAGCGAAATCTCTTACGAAATTTCAGTGCCGACGGTGGACTCGCAGGTGGTGGCGATCAAGACCTCCAATCCGGATATCTTCATCAATATCGGGACACCGAAATTTGCTGCTCAGGCAATCAAAAAGGTTGCTGAACTCGGTTGGCATCCGATCCATATCATGACCAACGTGTCGGCCTCGGTCGGTGCCGTGCTCAAGCCTGCCGGTCTCGACAACTCCAGGGGCATCCTCAGTGCGGGCTATCAGATGGATGTTACCGATCCGCAATGGGATTCGCATCCCGGCATGCAGAAATACCGCGCCTTCATGGCGAAGTATTATCCGGAGGCCGACCGCTCGGAGAGCGGGCCGCTGACAGCCTACAACACCTCGACCGCGCTGGTCGAAGTGCTGAAACGCTGCGGCGACAATCTCACGCGCGAAAACGTCATGAAGGTGGTGGCGAATTTGGATTTCGAGATCAACACCTACATTCCGGGAATCCGCATCAAGACCTCGCCGACGGATTTCTATCCGATCGAACAGGTGCAGATGATGAAGTTCAGCGGAGAAAAATGGGAACTGTTCGGTCCGATCATCGACGGGCACGCGGAATAGGCATTCGGCGGCATCGGGACGACGGCCTCGCTATCCCGCACTTGGCGGATTTCGACGTTGGGCCCGCTGCCGGGCGTCGCTTGCCGGTCCCGATCGGCGGCGCCACGGCCGCCGGCCGTCCGTCGCAATTCGCGCCGTTCTTCAGCCGCGCGCGTTGCCAGCGCAGACCAGACGCGCGCGCAGCTCCTGCGCTTGGAGAATGTGACGGTCGAGCTCGGTCAGTTTCCGCGCGATCTGCCCGATCAGATAGTCGCGGCGCAGGCCATGCTCCTTGGTTTGCGCCAGCGCACCCTTGATCTCGTCGAGCGTGAAGCCGAGCGATTGCGCCTGCAGGATCATGGCCAGCGCTTCCGCCGAACTCTCGTTATATTCGCGGTAGCCCGCGCGGGTCCGGCGCACCGGCCGCACCAGGCCTTCATGCCCAGGAAGCGGATTTTCGACGGTGTCACGTCGAACCGCCGCGCCAGTTCACCGATCTGCATGGCGTAATCTCCTCGAACAGGCCTTGACCTTCAAGTTAGCTTGAAGGTGTAGGATGCTCCGCCGTCCCCGAATTCAAGGTCAATCCATGCACGCTCCCACGCCGCCGTCGTTGTTCGCTCCCCTGACGCTGCCGAACAACGCGGTAATTTCCAATCGCATTGCGAAAGCGGCGATGGAGGAAAACATGGCGGACAATAGCCAGCTTCCGGGGGAAAATCTGCGACGGCTCTATGCGAGCTGGGCCAATGGCGGTGTCGGCCTGATTATATCCGGCAATGTGATGATCGATCCAACCGCGCTGACCGGCCCCGGCGGCGTGGTGCTCGACGAGCGCCAGCCGATCGCGCCGTTCAGGGCCTGGGCGCGGTCGGCCATGCGGGACGGCGGTCAGGCGTGGCTGCAGATCAACCATCCCGGCCGGCAGGTCTTTGCCGCGATGGGACAGGTGGCGGTCGCGCCATCGGCTATCGGCGTCGATCTCGGGGCCTACTCGCATCTGTTTCCGCTGCCGCGCGCGCTGGAGGAAGCCGACATTGCCGCCATCGTCGCGCGCTTTGCCACCACAGCCAGAATGGCCGAGTCCTCGGGCTTCTCCGGCGTGCAGATCCATGCCGCCCACGGTTATCTGATCAGCCAGTTTCTTTCACCGCTGACCAACCGGCGCACCGATGCCTGGGGCGGCGAGTTGCACAACCGCGCGCGGCTGCTGCTCGACGTGGTTAGGTCCGTGCGAGCCGTGGTCTCGCCGGGCTTCTGTGTCTCGGTGAAGCTGAACTCCGCCGATTTCCAGAAAGGCGGCTTCGAGGCGTCGGACGCCGTGCAGGTGGTGTGCTGGCTCAATGAGCCGGCGGTCGATCTCGTGGAATTGTCCGGCGGCTCCTACGAAAGCCCGGCCATGCAGGGCGCGCCGCAGGCATTTGGAGGTTCGCCGCAGGCCGGCAGCGGCAGCACGGCGGCGCGCATGCCGGTCATGGTCACCGGGGGTATCCGCCGTCGCGCGGTCGCCGAAGCGGCACTGCTGCCGAGCGAGGGCAGGCCGGGCGTTGCGATGGTCGGCATTGCCAGCGCCTTTGCCTTCGAGCCCGATCTGTCCGATCGATGGAAGCGCGATCAAGCGCTGGATATCGGAATCCCGGGCGTTGCCTGGCGCAACAAGGCCTATGCGAGTCTTGCGAAGATGGCGGTTGTGAAGTTGCAACTGCGCCGTCTCGGCAAAGGCCAGCAGCCGAAGCCGGATGCCAGTCCACTTCTGGCCTTGATCCGCCAGCAGATCATCACGAAACGGCGCACCCGGCTGTATCGTGCCTGGGTGTCACAGCCACGCGTCGCCCCAGCAGGCGCATGATCATAAAATCGTGCGCAGTTGAGAAGCGTCGGGGCTGGTTTTTCCGCGCTGAATGCCCGAGAGTTGTTGCAACAGGAATGCCGTCATGAAATCTGTCGTTATCACCGGCGCGTCCACCGGTATCGGCTGGGCTGCCGCAAAACTGCTGCTCGATCGCGGCTTCCGCGTCTTCGGCAGCGTGCGCAAGCAGGCCGACGCCGACCGCCTCAAGGGTGAGTTCGGTGCAAATTTCACGCCGCTGCTGTTCGACGTCACCGACGAGGCCGCGGTGCTGGCTGCTGCGCGCGAGGTGCGTGCGGCATTGAGCGGCGAGACGCTGGCCGGCCTCGTCAACAATGCCGGCATTGCGGTGGCGGGCCCGGTGCTCGAACTCGCCGCCGACGAATTCCGCCGCCAGATGGAGGTCAATGTGATCGGGCCTGTGATCGCGACCCAGGCGTTCGGCCCGCTGCTCGGTGCAGATCCCCAGCTCAGGGGGCCGAAGGGGCGGATCGTGATGATCTCCTCGGTCGCGGGGAAAAACGGCGCGCCGATGACGTCGGCCTATGCGGCCTCGAAGCACGCGATCGAGGGGTTGTCGGAGAGCCTGCGCCGCGAACTGATGTTGTTCGGGATCGATGTCATCATCATCGCGCCCGGCGCAGTGAAGACCCCGATCTGGCGCAAGGCCGGGGAGGTCGATGTGTCCGGCTACCGGAACTCGCCGTTTTTCCCGGCGCTGCAAAAGATCCGCGCCTACATGCTGAAGCTTGGCTCGGTCGGATTGCCTGCGGAGAAAATCGCCGAGAAGATATTCGACGCGCTGACGTTGCCGAAACCCAGGGTTCGCTATTCGATCGTGCCCGATCCGATGCAGGTGTTGGTGGCGTCGCTACTGCCCAGGCGCACCGTCGACAAGATCATCGCCAAACGCCTCGGCCTGACGCCGCAGGCCTGACGGCGACGCGGTGACGGAAACCATCGGCAAGCCCAACGCGGAGCTGACCGAACTCGCCAATGCAGCGCTGCGCGATCAACCCGGCTGCGAGACCGCCCGCATCGCCGGGGTTCAGCTGCTGCCGAACGTTCGCGGCGGCCGCAATTGGGAAATCCCGAACGTCGTGCTCGGCGACAGCCTGATCAGCGACGTCGATCGCGCCGTAATAACTGTGCATCACCGCTTGGGCCGCAAGTTTCATTTGCTGGACGACTGACCCATCATCCCGTGGCAAGTGTTCGCGGCGTTCGGGCCGCGGCCATGCTGATCATCCGCAAGGCAAACACGGCGACCAGCGGGATCAGGAACAGCGCGTAGAGCGGCATGTCGGGAATCCTTTTCCCGAACGAGACCGTGAACTGAAACAGCAGATAATAGCCGCCGATGAGATGCAGCCTGCGCCAGGCGGTGGCGCCGAGCGCCTTGGCGGTGCGGTCGAACGACGTCGCCGTCATCGCGATGATGACGGCGTAACCGATGCCGCCGAAGATATAGGAGGCGAGCGAGGTGGCGGCCGCATAGCCCGGCGGATCGATGACCGCGAAAGCGGCGATCGCAATGGCATGGATGCCGTGCGAGGCGGCAAAGGTCACGCCGAGGGCGCGGCGGTTGCGCCGCTGCCACCGCGTCCAGGCATTGGGCCAAAGCCGCGCCAGCGCCGCGGCGCCGAAGGCGAGACAGAAGAACAACAGCGAGGTCCGCGCGGTGAAGCGGATCACCATGCGGACGCCGTCGACCTCGAATCCCCGCATCCCGGCGATCCAGACCGAGAGCGCGACCAGGGTAAGCGTCAGCACGGCGAACAGCCGCCAGCCTTCGAACCAGTTTTGACGTGTCATATTCAACTCCCCTTGATCCCGCCGTCATTGCGAGGAGCGAAGCGACCGAAGCAATCCATTCTTTCCTTGCGGCTCGATGGATTGCTTCGCTGCGCTCGCAATGACGCAGATGTAATCACCAGTTACATATGCTGATCGCGCATCGTCAATCCGTGTAATCGATGCTTACATTCACAAGGGGGTGATGATAGGAGAGGGTATGCGTCCCTCGGCCAAGCCTCCGTCCACCAAAGCTGCCGCCAAGCCGCGCCGCCGCGCATCGGCAGCGCCGGCACCAAGGCCCTATCACCATGGCGATCTTCGCCGGGTCCTGATCGACGCCGCGCTGCAATTGGTCGGTGAGGGCGGTCCTGACGCGGTCAGCGTCCGCGAGGCCGCGCGCCGCGCCGGGGTGTCGCCGGGCGCACCGTTCCGGCATTTTCCGAATCGCGCTGCCCTGATGAACGCGGTGGCGGAGGAGGCGCAGCGGCGCTTCCGGGCCGAGATCGAGGCCGTACTCGCGGAGGCGCCGACCAGCGATCCCCTGGCCCGGTTTCGCTGCCTGGGGCTGGCTTATTTGCGTTGGGCGATGAAGAACCCGACCCATTTCGAGATCATTTCCAGCCGCCGCTTTTTTGATCACGACATGACGGCCGGCGTCTCGCAGGACAATGCCGAACTGATCGACCTCACCGGGCGCACGCTGGCGGAGGCGTTCGCACAGGGCCAATTGCGCTCATCCGATCTGAAACAGGTGCAGATCGCCGGCCGGGCACTGGTCTATGGCTTCGCCCGAATGAACATCGATGGTCATTTCCCCCGGTGGGGCGTCGCCGACGCCGAAATTGAGCGAACCGCGGAAGGCATTCTCGATCTCCTCATCGAAGGCATCGCGAAGGTTCCCGGCAAATCCCCTTGATGGGATTATGGATCGCTTCTTCGCGCCAGCGCGGCCGACGCCACCTGGAACCGTTAGTGTCGGGGCGCGTTTACAAGCGCGGCACGCCGTTCCGCCACCGTTGGCGGCCGCACAAAATTCGAGACTGCATCCTGAACCGGGAGGACGCCCGTGGTCAGAGAAGGTCCAGCGCAAACCCCGCCGCCCCCGAATGAGCCCTATCCCGCCGACCAGGCGGGCGGCGCCGAGGTAATCCTCAATACGCCGCTCAGAAAGTGGATCTTCTTCGGCGGCCTCGTTGGCGCCATCGTACTGGTGCTCGCCATGAGCCTCGTTCGGCTGGGAAGCGGCTAACGGAGGTAGCGCCGTCGCGAAGTCTTTTATGCGTGGGCTACTTCTTGATCGGTCCGATCAGCTTTTCATAAAGCAGCTTGACCGATCCGTAGCATTCGCAGGTCATCTTTTGCATCGCTTTCGCATCCAAGATATGGATCTTGCCGCGGGCATATCTGATCAGGCCTGCTTCCTGCAAGGCTTTGGCAACCGCGGTCACGCTCGTCCTTCGGACGCCCAGCATCTCCCCGAGATATTCCTGGGTGAACGGCAAATGATCGCTCCCGGATAAATCCCTCGCGCGAAGCAACCAGCGGCAAAGCCGGGCTTCCACCTGGTGGGTGGCAAAACAGGCCGCGGATTGCTGGGCCTGGGCGTAGACGGTTTGTTCGTGCCGAATGAGCAGGGAAAGCAAATTCGAGCTTTGCAGGGCGATTGATTTCAGCGCGTCGATATCGCACACGACGATTTCACCGCCGAGTTGAATGATGCCGCGGCTCAGCGATATTTTGCCGTCGAGCGCCGCGGAAGCACCGACCACACCGTCTTTGCCGACCATCGCGGCTTCGACCGTTTCCCCGGTCGAAAGCGTGACGACCAGCGACACCACCGCGCCGGTTGGAAAGTAAACGTGGCGAATTTGCTGGTCCGCGTCAAACAGCACGTGGCGCTGTTCGAATGTTGCCGGCTTCAAATGCGGCGCAAGAAGTTTCGAGTCGGACGGCGACAAAAGATTGAGCAATTGATTGTTCATGCGCGCGCTCCTGATTGACAGGCGGGAGCGCGAAGAACTCTCAGCTATCGGTGCCTTGGCGGGATACCCGATAATGCCGTGACGGTACGTCAACTACCGGACATAGCAAGAAAATAATCCCACTATGTCGGATACCGAACAGACACGAAAGCCACTCGAGCAAACAATTTTATTTGTTGGAATTTTCAGTTTGCAAACTTGCTCGCTTCCGTTTCAGGATCAGTTGTTTTGGTGCGTCGCGACAGTGAAGGTGGCTGATCAATTTCATGTTGAGATATGCATGCGAGAAGGTTTATGCCGAGGACGTTGGACATCCTCCTTACATCAATCGAGCGGCCACGCTGCTGCAAATGCCTCGCCCGGATGAGGCTGGCTCGAATCACGCCTTTGCCGGACGGATCAGAAGAGCGGACTTCTGAATGTCCCAAATGCAACGCGATCGAAACCAGGACAGTTGCCGACCCGCTGAAATCTGAAGCCGTCGTGCGGTTGACGAACAATGTCCGGCCACCGGTTTGACCAAGACCTGAGTCTGGCTCAGATCGCGGTCCGGGTCGCCGCGGCCTTCGCGTTGACCGCCGTGATCGCCATCCTGATCTTCTTTGCGATTCTATTTGTCCTGGGAACGGGCTGACGTTTTCCGCGGCTGACAATCCGGCTTGCTGCGAAGGCGAAGTTCGCGAGCGGCCGTGCTGCCGGCTTCGGTAAGGCCTTCGAGCGTCTTGTCGCCGTGTTCAGCATGTTCCAGAATCTTGCTCGCGACATAGCTGCGAAACTCATGCTGCTCGGATCTTTGCTTCAGCAATTTGCTGGCGCGCTCGAGGGCAACTTCCATATTGGCGAGGGTTCGGGAATCGAACTTTTCTGCAAACATGTGCATTCCTCCGATGCTTGAGAGTTCAGGTCTTCGGCGGCCGGCCCCGCTTCGCAAACAGCAGGCCCTGCATGTCGACGGCGTTCTGCAGAATACCGGCGCGCTTCATGGCTTCGGTACGCTCCTGGCCGGGCGCCATGTGGCGGGCTTGTTCGAGCGCGGCTTGCGCTTCGGCTGCGAGATCGAGCTTGGGG
>JACDAG010000207.1 GCA_013695565.1 Bradyrhizobium sp. | reverse complement strand
GTGTTCGCCCGCACCTGCGGGTGCGTCACCAGCGCCGACAGGAACGGAATGTTGGTGACGATGCCGCGAACATCGGTTTCTTCCAGCCCGCGGTTCAGCCGTTCGATAGCGGCCTGCCGGGTCGGCGCCCACGCGATCACCTTGGCCAGCATGGCGTCGTAATAAGGTGACACCGCGTCGCCGCTGCGATAGCCGGCATCGATGCGCAGGCCATCAACGGCGTCCGGCGTACGCCAGGTCTTGATCCGGCCAACCGACGGCATGAAATTCTTCTGCGGATTTTCCGCATAGACCCGTGCCTCGATGGCATGGCCATTCAACTTGATCTCGTTTTGCGCCAGCGGCAGCTTCTCGCCGAACGCCACCCGCAACTGCCACTCGACCAGGTCGATGCCGGTGATCAGTTCGGTCACGGGGTGCTCGACCTGCAGGCGCGTGTTCATTTCGATGAAGAACACGTCCTTGCCGTCGGAGACGAATTCGATGGTGCCGGCACCGACATAGTTGACTGCGCCAGCTGCCTTGCGCGCGGCCGCGCAGACCGCCTCGCGTTGGGTGGCGTCGAGCGTCGGCGACGGCGCTTCCTCGATCACCTTCTGGTGCCGGCGCTGCAGTGTGCATTCGCGCTCGAACAACGACAACAGATTGCCGTGGCTGTCGCCGATGATCTGCACCTCGATGTGGCGCGGGTTGAGGACAAACTTTTCGATCAGCATGCGGTCGTCGCCGAACGCCGCCTTGGCCTCGCGCTTGGCGCTGACGATGGCGGCGGACAATTCGCCGGCTGACTTGACCACGCGCATGCCGCGCCCGCCGCCGCCCGCGGACGCCTTGACCAGCACCGGGAAGCCGATCTTGTCGGCGGCCTGCGCCAGAACAGCCTCGTCCTGGGCCTCGCCGTGATAGCCGGGCACCAGCGGCACGCCGGCCTTTTCCATCAGCGCCTTGGAGCCGGATTTGGAGCCCATCGCCGTCATCATCGCGGCGGTCGGACCGACGAACACCCGGCCTGCGTCAAGGCAGGCCTGCGCGAACTCGGCGTTTTCAGACAGAAATCCGTAGCCGGGATGCACGGCTTCGGCCCCCGTCTTGCGGGCCGCTTCGATGACACGCTCGATGTTGAGGTAGCTGTCACGCGCCCGCGCGGGCCCGAGCAGCACGGCCTCGTCGGCCATGGCGACGTGCAAGGCGTCGCGATCGGCCTCGGAATAAACCGCTACGGTGCGCAGACCCATGGCGCGGGCGGAGCGGATCACCCGGCAGGCGATCTCGCCGCGGTTGGCGATCAGGAGCGTGCGAAAACGCCGGTATAGTTTCGAGCGGTCCATTATCATCACATCCTGAACAGGCCGAACTTCGTCGGTTCGATTGGCGTGTTGGCAGCCGCCGACAGCCCAAGGCCAAGCACCAGCCGCGTATCGGCGGGATCGATCACGCCGTCGTCCCACAGCCGGGCGGTGGCATAATAGGGACTGCCCTGGCTCTCATACTGGGCACGAATGGGCGCACGAAACTTCTCGTCTTCTTCGGCCGACCAGGTGTCGCCCTTGGCCTCGATCCCGTCGCGCCGGACCTGGGCCAGAACCATCGAGGCCTGTTCGCCGCCCATCACCGAAATACGGGCGTTCGGCCACATCCAGAGGAAGCGCGGGCTGTAGGCGCGGCCGGACATGCCGTAATTGCCGGCGCCATAGGAGCCGCCGATCACGACGGTGAATTTCGGCACGCCGGCGGTCGCCACCGCCGTCACCAGCTTGGCGCCGTCGCGCGCGATGCCGCCGGCCTCGTACTTCTTGCCGACCATGAAGCCGGTAATGTTCTGCAGGAACACCAGCGGGATATTGCGCTGGCAGCACAGTTCGATGAAGTGCGCGCCCTTCAGCGAACTCTCGCTGAACAGGATGCCGTTATTGGCGATGATCCCGACCGGATAACCCCAGATATGGGCAAAACCGCAGATCAGGGTCTGGCCGTACAATTTCTTGAACTCGTCGAATTCGGAACCATCGACCAGCCGCGCGATAATGTCATGGACGTCGAACGGCTTGCGGCCGTCGGCGGAAACGACGCCGTAGATTTCCTCCGCTGGGAATAGCGGCTCGCGCGGTTCGCGCATGTTGAGCACGGCGCGCGTCGGCGGCTTCAAGGTGGCGACGATGCGCCGGGCAATCCCGATCGCATGGGCGTCGTTCTGGGCGTAATGGTCGGTGACGCCGGATTGCCGCGAATGCACGTCGGCGCCGCCGAGTTCCTCGGCGGTGACCACCTCGCCGGTCGCGGCCTTCACCAGCGGCGGGCCGCCGAGGAAGATCGTGCCTTGGTTGCGCACGATGATGCTCTCGTCCGACATGGCCGGCACATAGGCGCCGCCGGCGGTGCAGGAGCC
>JACDAG010000904.1 GCA_013695565.1 Bradyrhizobium sp. | reverse complement strand
TGCGGTGGCCGACCTCGGTCTTTTCGCTGCAGGTCGACACGAACAGCAGGTATTTCTGCCGGTTGTCGAAAAACCGGAAGCCGGCGGGCGCGACCTCGGCCGCGGCTCCGGCGCCGTTCATCAACTTTGCCGCCGGAGAGGACTGGCCGCGCGCGGACGGTGCGGCGCCATGTTCGGACAGATAGGCGCGGACCTTGTCGAGGGTGCCGGTGGTGATCCGCGCCCCGTCGCGCAAGCGGGACACCAGCTTGCCGTCGTTGACGACCAGCCGCCCGAAAGTGGATTCCGCGGTCTGCGTCGCGCGGCAATAGTCGCGGATCTCGCCGAGGATCTGTTCGGCGGTAGCGCCCGGTGGCGCCGGTTGATCCCGGTTCTGGCCTTGGTTTTCCTCGATCCGCATGGCGATCTCCTGCGGTTGTCCCTGCCGGCATCAGGGGACGGCCGGGGGCGTACGTCAACCACAAACGGAGTGGGCAGGAAACATGGGCATACGCCCACAAAGGCTCATCTGCCCTGCTGGACAACCGGTATCAAGGCGGCCGCCGGTTCAGGCGGCGGCGCGGAGTTTGGTGTCGAGGCGCTGTCGCATCCACTGCCCGGCTTCCTCGATGGCGGCGAGGCCAGCGCTGATAAACACGTGAAACAGCGGCCATGCGTGCGGCATCTCGGGCCAGACATGCAGCTTCACCTCCACGCCCGCCATCGCGGCATGATCGGCGAAAGTCAGCGAGTCCGACAGCAGCACTTCCTCGCTGCCGACCTGGATCAACATCGGCGGCAGCCCCGTGGGGTCCGCTCGTACCGGCGATGTGAAGGCATTATCGGGCTTGCCGCCGAGATAGGCGGCGGAGACCATTTCGATCCCCTCACGGGTGATGATCGGGTCGCGCGCGCCGACTTTTACGTAGGACTCGCCTGCGGTCGTCATATCCAGCCACGGGCTCAACAGATAGAGCCCGGCCGGCTGCGGCAGCCCATCCTCGCGAACTTTCAACAGCAGCGCCGTCGCGAGATTGCCGCCGGCGGATTCGCCGCCGACAATCACGTCTTCGGGTGCGATGCCGGTCGCCAGAATCTGCTTGTAGACTTTCAGCGCGTCTTCGAGCGCGGCGGGATAGGGATGTTCGGGCGCCAGGCGATAGTCGATGTGAAAGGCGGTGACTCCAGCCGCGACCGCAAAGCGCGATACCAGATGACGATGGCTCTTGAGGCTGCCGAACACATGGCCGCCGCCGTGCAGGTAAAGCAGCGCCTTGCCCGGTGCCGCACCGGTGGGCGTGATCTTCTCTGCAGGGACGCCTGATAGATCAAGACTCTCGACCACGCAGCCCGGGGCGAGCGGAATGGCGCCCATATCGGCGTCAAATGTCGCGCGCTGCTCCGGTATCGTCACCTGTCCGCGGGTGGCGGCGCGCTTTTTCCAGAGCGCGCGGAACGTTTCGATATCCGGGTCTTTCCAGGCCATGTTTCCTCCTCCGGTTTGAGGCTCATCCTAACCGTAATGAATGGATCACGCGACCTGTCAGCGCGCCTTTCGCGAGAACACCGAGATCAGGACCGGCAGCGTCACCAGGATGACGATCGGCGCCAGCATCATGCCGGTGACGACGACCACCGCCAGCGGCTTTTGCACCTGCGAACCGATCCCCGCCGACAGTGCCGCCGGCAACAGCCCGATGCCGGCCACGACGCAGGTCATCAGCACCGGCCGCAATTGCAGCTCACCGGTGCGGACCACGGCCCTCATCCGCTCATAACCTTCGTCGATCAGTTGATTGTACTGCGACAGGATAATGATGCCATCCATCACGGCGATGCCGAACAGCGCAATGAAGCCGATCGCCGCCGACACGCTGAACGGAATCCCCGAGATCAAGAGCCCGAGCACGCCCCCGAAGATCGCCATCGGTATCACGCTCATCGCCAATAGCGTATCGACCATCGATCCGAAATTGAAGAACAGCAGCACCGCGATCAGCGCCAGGCTGATCGGCACCACGATCGACAACCGCTTGATGGCGTCCTGCAGATTGCCGAATTCACCGACCCACTCGACCCGTGATCCCGGCGGCAGCTGGACTTGGGCGGCGACCTTGTCCTGCGCTTCCTGGATCGCGCTGCCGAGGTCGCGCTCGCGCACCGAGAACTTGATCGGCAGATAGCGCTCCTGCCCTTCGCGGTAGATATAGGCGGCGCCCGAAATCAAATTGATCGAGGCAACCTCGCTGAGCGGGATCTGCGTGATCGCACCGCCTGGGCCCGCGACGCCGATCCGCAAATTATGGATCGCTTCGGCACTCTTGCGATATTCCGGCGCGAGACGGACGATGATCGGGAAATGCCGGTCGCTGCCGGGTTCATAGATGTCGCCGGCGGTGTCGCCGCCGATCGCGACCTTGATGGTGGCGTTGATATCGCCCGGCGACAGGCCGTAGCGCGCCGCCCGCGCGCGATCGATGTCGATCTGGACGGTCGGCTGGCCGAGCGAGGTGAACACCGCCAGATCGGTGACGCCCTGCACGGTTGCGAGAACCGATTTGATCTTGTTGGCGGTGTCCGTCAGCGCCTGCAGATCATTGCCGTACAGTTTGATCGAGTTCTCGCCCTTGACGCCGGAGACCGCCTCCGAGACGTTGTCCTGCAGATATTGCGAGAAGTTGAATTCGACGCCGGGGAATTTTTCCTGCAGCTCTGCCAGCAACTGGGCCGTCAGGACGTCCTTGTCATGGGTGTTGGGCCATTCGCTTGCCGGCTTCAGTGGCGCGAAGAATTCGGCGTTGAACAGGCCGGCGGCGTCGGTGCCGTCATCGGGACGGCCGTGCTGCGACACCACCGATTCCACTTCGGGGCGGCTGCGGATCAGCTTCCGCATCTCGTTGACATACGCATTGCCTTCCTGCAGCGAGATGGTCGGCGGCAGCGTCGCGCGGATCCACAGATTGCCCTCCTCCAGCTTCGGCAGGAATTCCAGGCCCAGCAGCCGCGCCAGCATGATGGTCAGGACCACGAGGCCGGCCGCGCCGGCCATCACCAGCTTGCGGTTCGCAAGCGCCCATTTCAGCACCGGCACATAGAGAAGATCGAGCTTCCTCACGATCCAGGTTTCAGCGTGCTCCATATGCGAGGGCAGGATAATGGCGCTCAGCGCCGGGGTGATCGTGAAGGTCGCCAACAGTCCGCCCGCCAGCGCGTAGGCATAGGTCCGCGCCATCGGCCCGAAGATGTTGCCCTCGACGCCGCTCAGCGTGAACAGCGGCAGGAAGGCGGCGATGATGATGGCGGCGGCGAAGAAGATCGAGCGAGACACGTCGGCGGCGGCGGACAGGATGGCGTGGCTCTTCATCCCCATCGTGGTGTCGAAGGAGATATGGCTGCGCTCGGCTTCCGACAGCGCGGTGGTTTGCGACAACCGGCGGAAGATCGCCTCCACCATGATCACGGTGGCATCGACGATCAACCCGAAATCGATCGCGCCAACCGAGAGCAGATTGGCGGATTCACCGCGCAGCACCAGGATGATCACGGCGAAGAACAGCGCGAACGGGATCGTCGCGCCGACGATCAGCGCGCTGCGGAGGTCGCCGAGGAACACCCATTGCAGCAGCACGATCAGGAGGATCCCGACCACCATGTTGTGCAGCACGGTGTGGGTGGTGATGTCGATCAGGTCCTTGCGGTCGTAGATCCGCTCGATCTTGACGCCCGGCGGCAGGATCGAGGAATTGTTGATGGAAGCGACCAGTTGCTCGACGCGGGTGATGGTCGGCGCGCTCTGCTCGCCGCGGCGCATCAGCACGATGCCCTGCACGATGTCGTCGTCCTGGTCGAGGCCGGCAATGCCGAGCCGCGGTTTCTCGCCGATGGTGACATGGGCGATGTCGCTGACCAGCACCGGGTTGCCGCCCGATTGCGACACCATGGTGTTGTTGAGGTCATCGATCGAGCGGATCAGGCCGACGCCGCGCACCACGGCGGATTGCGCGCCGATATTGACGGTGTTGCCGCCGACATTGATGTTGGCATTGCTGACGGCCTGCAACACCTGCGGCAGCGTCAGCCCGTTGGCGACGAGTTTGTTGAAATCGACCTGCAGCTCATAGGTCTTGGTCTTGCCGCCCCAGCTGGTGACGTCGATCACGCCGGGCACGGCGCGAAAGCGGCGCTGCAACACCCAGTCCTGCAGCGTCTTGAGGTCGAGCACGCTGTAATTCGGCGGCCCCTTCAGCCGGTAGCGATAGATTTCGCCGATCGGGCTGAGCGGCGAAATGCCGGGCTGCACGTTGCTTGGCAGCGGCGCCAGTTGCGATAGCCGGTTCAACACCTGCTGCAGCGCTTCCTCGTAGGTGTAGTCGAACGAGAACTGCAGTTTGACGTCGGACAGGCCGTACAGCGAGATGGTGCGGATGGTGCGCAGGTTCTTGATGCCCGCGACCTGGGTCTCGATCGGGATCGTGATGTAGCGCTCGATCTCCTCCGACGACAGCCCCGGACTTTGCGTCACGATGTCGACCATCGGTGGGGTCGGGTCGGGATAGGCCTCGATGTTGAGCTGCTTGAACGCGATCAGGCCGCCGACCATCACCGCGATGAACATGCCGACCATCAAATAGCGGCGGCTGACGGCAAGGGCGACGAGGCGATCCATTCAGATCGAAGCTTTCAGTGAGGGGCCCCGTCGGTCCTGATGGATCAGAGCCGGGGCTTCAGTTTTTTGTTTTGTAGCTTAAGGGGATCAGCTGCCGGACGCGGCCCGGTCGATGAACAGTGCTCCCTTTGTCACGATCATCTCGCGCGGCTTCAGATTGCCGATCACTTCGACGAGATCGCCATTGGCGAGGCCGGCCTTGATCTGGCGCAGTTCGATCGTCTGGTCCTCATGCGCGACCCAGAGCCGGACCTGGTCGCCCTCGTAGATCAACGCCGTCTTGGGCACGCCGACCGCCGGATGATCGCTGGCCGAATAGATCGTGACATTGGCGAACATTTCCGGCTTGAGCAGGCCATCCTTGTTGTCGATGGTGGCGCGGACCAGCAGGCGGCGCGACGCCGGATCGATGGCGGTGGACACGTAGTTGACGCGCGCCGTCAGCGTGTGGTTCGGCATCGCCAGCACGTTGAACGCAACGTCCTGCCCGACCGCGACATTGGCGGCGTCGGTCTCGCGCACGAAGGCGACCATCCAGACGGTGGAGAGATCGCCGATCACATAGACGGGATCGCTGGCGCCAGAGTTGACGTACTGGCCGGGGCCGATCTTGCGCTGGACCACGGTGCCGGCGATCGGCGCGAAGATGGTGGTTTCCGGATTGATGCGGCCTTTCTCCTGGAAGGTCGCGATATCCTCGTCGGTGAGGCCGAGGATACGAAGCTTGTTGCGAGCCGCTTCCATCGCCGTCTGCGAGGAGCGCATATCGTTCTGCGCCTGGATCAGCGTCGCCTGGCTCTGCTGATAGTCCTTGAGCGGAACGGCCTTGCCTTCGAACAGGTCCTTGGCGCGCTGGCCCTGCAGCTGCGCCAGATCGAGCGCGGACTTCGCCTTGTTCATCGCGGTCATCGCGCCGATGAAATCGTTCTGCGCCTGAACGTTGTCGGCGGCCGAATGGGCCAGCCTGACGATCCAGCCATGCACCGAGCGGGGCTTCCGCGCCGAGCATGTCACCGAAGGCAAGATCGCGATCGATGAGGATCGCTCGACGCCGGTGTTCTCGCCCTATGCGGGCCGCGTGACCAAGCTTCTGGTCCGGCCCGGCGACAACGTCGTCAAGGGCCAGCCGCTGTTCGTGAT
>JACDAG010000124.1 GCA_013695565.1 Bradyrhizobium sp. | reverse complement strand
GATATAGGTATGCTCGCGGAGCGGTGATTGACCGAAGTGCACAAACGCCACGACCCAAACAATAGACGCCATCCGCAACAACACGTCGTCCGGTTGTCGAACCGCGCACGCAGAAAACCAAATCTCCAAACTCAGTCAACCGGCTTGGAGCGGTCGTCCATTTCGATCTGACCGGAAAGTAATCACCAAATTCCACGGGACCATTGATCAAAGGAGTGCCGATTCCGTTGGCATTATAGCTTTCGCCGTCTGGCGACAGGCCCATGAGAACCGAAGCCAGCTCCTGGAGTTCACCAACTCGCCAGTCCGAGGGGATATCACCGAGTTCTGACTCACTAAGAGAAACAGAAAAGACACTGGAAAAGGCTTCTGGCAGGTCGGAACTGCGTCCACCTACTTTTGCACAAACCGGATCGAAGTCTACGAACCACGACTGGAATAGCGATCGAGCCATCGCCTCCAGCGTCTCGTTCATTCGCCGGTTCAGCTCGATCTTGTCATCCAGCGCTTTCAAGACCTGACCAATTGCCGTCTGTTCATCGAGGGACGGCAGCACGATCACTAGCCTTGCAAGCATTTCATTGTTTAGGCTTGCCCTGGTTGAAAGGGATGACATTGCGTAGACGTCGTTGCGAAACCCGGGGCTCCTGAAAAAATACCCAGCATACTCCGGCACGACTTCGTGTTGGGACTTCGGCCTGAGCCTCTTTGTGAAGCCGTTAAACGTTGCGTTTGGAACGTTCGTTAGAGCAACGCAACTCATTCCTAGTTCATCTACCGTCTCGCTTGTCCGCGTAAGAAAAACGTCCCCCCTCTTGATTGACAGGCTCTGTCGTTCAGTCTCGGACGACTTCACAAGCTGGCTTAGATCTCGTGGGACAAACGTGTTGTAAAAAACGTCTCTAAACGAAAGAAACGGAAAACCTTCTCCAAATTCGGAACGCGGCTTCGAAAGACCGGAAGCGAATTCGTAGAGTTGATCCAAATGGATCACATGTCGGTTAGCCGCCATACCCGAGCTCCGTCAGGTTGGTGGCAATAGCGATGTCCAGCTTCGCGGCTTCCTGCTGCTGCCTCAACGTCGTAGCAAGCCGCACCATCTTGTCCTCGAACGGCTCGTCGTCCTCCTCGGCGGCCGCCGCGCCGACGTAGCGCCCCGGCGTGAGCACATGGCCGTGTTTACGGATCTCGTCCAGTACGGCGGCCTTGCAGAAGCCGGGCACGTCGGCGTAATCGTCGGCGTCCTTGTCACCCCGCCACGCATGATAGGTGCCGGCGATCCCGGCGATATCGGCATCGGTCAACTCGCGATGCACGCGGTCGGTCAGCGTGCCCATCTTGCGCGCGTCGATGAACAGCGTCTCGCCGCGGCGATCGCGGAAGCGGCCATTTTTTTTGTTGCGCGCGAGGAACCAGAGGCAGACCGGGATCTGCGTCGAGTAGAACAGTTGGCCCGGCAGCGCCACCATGCAGTCGACCAGATCGGCCTCGACCATCGCCTTGCGGATCTCGCCCTCGCCGGACTGGTTCGACGACATCGAACCGTTGGCGAGCACGAAACCGGCAAGTCCGGTCGGGCTGAGATGATGGATGAAGTGCTGTACCCAGGCGTAGTTGGCGTTGCCGGCGGGCGGCGTGCCGTACGCCCAACGCTTGTCATCTTTCAACAGATCACCACGCCAGTCGGAATCGTTGAACGGCGGATTGGCCAGCACGTAATCGGCCTTGAGGTCGGGATTGCGGTCATCGTGAAAGGTGTCGCCATGGCCGATCTGGGCGTCGATGCCGCGGATCGCAAGGTTCATCTTGGCGAGCCGCCAGGTGGTGTAATTCGACTCCTGCCCGTAGATCGAGATGTCGCCGAGCTTGCCGGCGTGGGCCTCGATGAATTTTTCGCTTTGCACGAACATGCCGCCGGAGCCGCAGCAGGGATCGTAGACCCGGCCCTTGAACGGCGCCAGCATCTCGACCAGCACGCGGACGACATGCGACGGCGTATAAAATTGCCCGCCGCTCTTGCCCTCGGCGCGGTCCGTTGGGGCGCCAAGCGCAATGTCGCTGACCAGATTGATGATCTGGCCGAGACGCTGCTTGTCGAGGCCGGGCCGGGCAAAATCTTTCGGCAGCACGCCCTTGAGCGAGGCATTGTCGCGCTCGATCGCCGTCATCGCGTCATCGACGAGTTGGCCGATCGTCGGCTGCGGCGCCATCGACTTGAGATAGACCCAGCGCGCTTCCGGCGGCACCCAGAAGATGTTCACCGCGCGATATTCGTCCGGATCTTCGGGATCGGCGCCTTGCGCACGCTGCGCATCCAACTCCACATGCTTGGCTTCGAACGCATCGGAGATGTATTTCAGGAAGATCAGCCCGAGTACGACGTGCTTGTATTCGGCCGCGTCCATATTATTGCGCAGCGCGTCAGCGGTAGCCCAGAGCTTGGCCTCAAAGGCACCGTTTCCGTTGTTTTCATCGACCTGGGCGCCACCTGTTCTCCGATTTTTTCCTGGACTTCGCGCCATTGTCTCTTTCTGTTGTTCCCATAAGACATGTCGTTACCAATACGACATTGACTTCCGAGTGAGCATCATTTTTTTGACGTAAGGATCGCGTCATCTTGAGCGAAAAGGAATATGTCGAATTTCTTGATCGTGCCTCAAAATTGGGAATATACACCCATGTGCGTTGCACGCGGCAGTGTTGGCGTGCACCACCTGGGACTCACGCAGCCTTCGTCAAAGGCCTCGCGCGCTCAATCCGTTTGCGCTCACGCGGTGAGTGCATCGCTTCCCAGAGATCGCTGCGTCGCTGCACATTGAGCCAGAAATCCGCGCTGTTGCCGAAAACGCGGGCGAGAATGAGAGCGGTAGCCGCGGTCACGTTGCGACGATCATTGCACAGTTCGTTGACGTGCTTGCGTTGCACGCCCATGGCGTCAGCCAGCGCGCCCTGGGTCAGGCCGATCGGTCGCATGAATTCCTCGACCAGAATTTCGCCAATCGTCGCCGGTTTGCGTTTTGTCATCAACATGGCTTTACCTCACACATAGCTGTGGTCGTCCAGATAAACATCTTCCGCTTCAATCCCGAATTGACCAACCACCAGCTCGATGGTATATATCAAAGATATCTACCAATGTCTGCGGGAGACGGATCATGAATGCCACCGCCAAACTATTCATGCACGGCCGCAGCCAGGCGGTTCGCCTGCCCAAGGAATTCCGCTTCGAGGGCACTGAGGTGAAAGTCAGCAAGGTCGGCGACAAGGTCGTTCTGGAGCCGATAGCGAAGAAGCCGTTCGATGCCGCGGCATGGCGTGCGAGCCTGGAGGAATACCGGGATATTCCGTTCATGGAGGACGGTCGCGATCAAGGCACCATTCTCGATGATGAAGACGCGGCAGCCTTGGTGTGATTTGCATCGATACCAATGTCGCGATCGCCGCACTCCATGGCCGGCCCGCGCAGGTGGTCGATCGTCTCGCAGAAGCATTGATACGGGGCCCCGTTGCGCTGCCCGCGCCGTCGCTGCATGAGCTGTGGTACGGCGCGGCGAAGAGCGCGCGTGTCGCTGAAAACGTCGATCGTATCGAACGGTTTCTGAGCGCGGAGATCGTCGTTTTGCCGTTCGACGCGGAAGATGCGCGCGAGGCCGGATTCATTCGCGCTCATCTGAAACCGCTCGGCATCCCGATCGGCAACTACGATGTCCTGATCGCCGCACAGGCCCGGCGCAGGGGACTAACGCTGGTCACCGCCAATGTCGGTGAATTCGCGCGGGTGCCGGGATTGATCGTGGTGAACTGGACGGTGTGAAAATACACTTTAACGGTAACCAGGAACCGTTATTGTGCTCCAATCTTACTTTGCATGGGGTTGTTTTGCAGATTTTGTGTTTGGGGCGCTGTGCGGGGCCGGCCGATGAGGCGCTGTGCTGCACGCAGGGTCGCGCCGCCATACACAACTGTCGTCACCCACGACGGCGGGTGACCCAGTATCCCAGAGGCGTCAGTGGTCGAACCGAGAAGTCGCGGCGTACTGGGTCCCCGCAAGCGCCGTCATTGCGAGGAGCGTAAGCGACGAAGCAATCCATTCTTGCTTCGGGCCGGCATGGATTGCTTCGCGGAGCCTGTCATCGGGCGCGCATTCGCGCGACCCGTTGGCTCGCAATGACGAGGAGAGGTCGACGGCCTACTTCATCTTCTGCCGTCGCACCGCCGAGGCCGCATCGACGACGTTATCAACTTCCTCGCGCCAGCTCATGATCTCCGCGGCAAGGATCGGATGATTGAAACCCTTCAGATTGAGATCGTCGATCGGGCGGCCCTCGACCCATGGCTCGACCATGCCGTAGACGCGTCTCGACACCACGATCTGGTTGGCCTTGGCTTCGTCGCACAGGCGCGAGGCGAGGTTGGTGACGCTGCCGATCGCGGCGTATTCCAGCCGCTGCTCGAAGCCGATCTGGCCCAACGTCGCATAGCCGAGCGCGATGCCGATGCCGAAGCCGAGATTGTGGCCGCGGTTGCGCCACTTCTCGGTCAGTTGCCCGATGGCGTCGCGCATCTCCACGCTCATCTTCACCGCGCGCTTGACATGGTCCTCGAACTGGATCGGCGCGTTGAACAGGATCATCACGCCGTCGCCGGCATAGCGGTCGAGCGTGCCTTCGTACTTGAAAATCAGCGCGCCCAGCGCGGCGTGATATTCGCGCAGCACGTTCATCGCCTCTTCCGGCTCGGTGGTCTCGGTGAACGACGTAAAGCCGCGCATATCGCAGAACACCACCGTGACTTCGCGGCGTTGGCTGTCGAGCAGGCCCTCCTGGCCGTCGCCCGACGCGATCAGCTGCGCCACCTGCGGCGCCAGGAAGCGTTCGAGGCGGCGGATGCGTTCGATCTCGCCCAGTTGCGTCTCGACCCGCTCCTCCAGCGACTTGTTCCAGTCCTTGAGCTGCACGGTCTGCTCCTGCAGCTTGTCGGCCTGCTCGCGCACCGTCGAGTTCGCCATCTCCAGTTCGCGGCTCTTGTGGTCGACTTCGCTGAACAGTCGCGCGTTGCGCATCGCGAGCACCGATTGGTGCGCAAAGGTCTTCATCAGGCCGATCAGGTTGTCGGAAAATTCGCCGGCGCTCTGGCGCAGCACCACCAGCGATCCCAGAATCCCCTGCTGGTCGACCAGCGGCACCACCAGCACCGAATGGAAGCCGGCCTCGACCACGACATCCCTGAGCGGATGCTCGGTGATGTCAACGAGGTCAGCAATCGCGATCGGCTCGCCCTTGGCGGCGGCCTCGCCGAGCGGTGAGTTGTCGGCGTCGATGGCCAGATGCTGGCCTTCGGCCGCCTTGTCGATGCCGATCGATTCGGTGAGGTTGAATTGGCGGTTGGCGGCGTCATAGCCGTAGATCAACACCGCGTCGGCATGGGTGATTTCGAGCGCGCGGGCGGCGACCGTCGGCAGCACCGCGTTGAGATCGAGCGACGACGACACCGCGCGGCCGACCTCTTCCAGCACCTTGAGCTCGTTGATCGATTGCGCCAGATCCCGCGTCCGCTCCTTCACCTTGGCTTCCAGGCCGGAATAGGTCTCCGCCAGCTGGCTCGCCATGCCGTTGAACTGGTCGGCGAGCTCTTCCAGCTCGTCAGAGGTCTTGACCTCGATGCGGTGGGTGAAATCGCCGGTGCCGAGCCGGTGCGCGCCGGCGCGCAGCGCCTTGATCGGCACCAGCATCCGCCGCGCCATCACGGTGCCGGCGATGATCGCGGTGACGAGGCCCATCGCGATCAACAGTGCGATGCGCACCAGCTGGTCGCGGATCGGCGTCAGCGCCTGCGCCGTCGGCTGCTCGAAGAACACGAACCAGGCGGTCCGCGACACCGCGCTCACCGTCGTCAGCACGTCGTTGCCGGCAATGTCCTTGCCCTCCGACAGCAGCGAGCCGGTGATGGCGGCCACCTGCGGCAGGCGCGAGACGTCCTTGCCGATCTCGGGCCCCTTGGCCGAGCTCGCCAGCACCTGGCCCTTGTTGTCGACGATATAGGCAAAGCCCACCCGGCCGACCTCGGTATCGCCGAAGTAGTCCTGCAGGAAACGCAGGTCGATTTCGGCGACGGTGACGAACGAATCCGAATGCGGCAGCGAGATCGAGGTGTATGGCCGGCCGTCGCGGAAATAGGGCGTCGCAAAGCTGGTGCCGCGTTTGGCGGTCTCGGTGAAACGCAGATCGCGGGAGAAATCGGCGTTGCTGCCATAGTTGACGGTCTGGCGCGTCAGGCGCAGCTGCTCGCGGCCGAGCGGCGAGAGCAGCGTCAGCTGGTGCACGTAAGGGATCGTGTTCAGCAATTGCGCATAATCGGCGCGGCGGTCCTCGAGCTTGATCGAAGAGGCGCGCGTCACCCAGTTGATCTGCCGCTCCAGGTCCGACATCGATTGCTGGACGCGCTTGGCGGTCGCCTCGGCCTTCTCCGACATGCCGTCGGTCAGCGAGGACTTGATGCCGCGATAGCTGATCCAGATTTCCATCGCGCCGTTGACCGCGAGCACGAACACGACGAGGCCGACCAGCGCGACGACGTATTTCGCGAACAGGCCCTCGCGCAGGAACCAGACCTTATCCTTGACGGCGTTCACATCCGTAATCCTCGCGCCACGAAATCCTGCGCGCGCATCGGTTCGTCGGCAGCAGCCATCCCCGGCCGGGACCGCCGCGGTTGGGCCTGTTTAGCACGATTTGGAAGCATGAGTCGGTGGCCTATCCCACATGGTTAGCCCTCAATTTAGGCGGATATCCCATGATTTCCGTCATGCCCGGGCTTGTCCCAGGCATCCACGTCTTCGGTGCTACTGGAACGGAAGTCGTAGATGGCCGGGCACAGGCGAGCGGAAGCGACGCCGTCGTTCAGACGGCAATGCCCGGCCATGACGGGAGCCTCACCGATTGAACAACTGCCGCAAAACGTCATTCATTGGCTGGCTATCCGCCTCCGGCGCACCATCATTCTGCGCGATCGGGGCCGCCGGCGCCGCAGGTTCAGCCTCGGCAGGCTGGCCCGGAATCGGAATACTACGGCTGCTGTTCGGCCGCGGCGCGCCCTGGCCTGCACCGCCTTGGCCTGCACCGCCTTGAGGTGCTCCCTGGGGTGCGCCGCCTTGTCCCGGGCCGCCCTGTCCCGGACCTTGGCCCTGTCCGCCGCTCAAGCCCTGCTGCAGCAGATTGCCGATGGCCTCGCCGAGCGGGCCACTGAGCAGATCGCCCGGCCTGCCGGTGCCCTGTCCGCCGCCGGGCCCGCCAGGTTGTCCGCTGGGTGCACCCGGTTGGCCGCCGCCGAGCAGGCCGCCCAGCAGATCGGCCGGCCGGCCAGTGCCTTGATTGCCATGTCCGCCGGGAGCACCCGGTTGCCCGGCCGGCGCACCCGGCTGCCCGCCGCCGAGCAGGCCGCCCAATGCAGCGCCGAGGCCGCCGCTGTTGGGGCCGAACAGGCCCTTGCCCATCTCCTTGAGCTTGGCATAGGCGGCATCGGGATTGTCGAGGATGCCCTGCATGTCCGGAAAGATCTTCGGCGCGCCCCACGGTCCCTGGATCATCACCGGAATGCCGAACCCGACCGGCTCATTGGCGCGGCCCTGGCCCTCCGTGGTCATCACCAGTTTCGGCTCGACCCGGAACCCGATCTGCTTGGTGTCGAGCGCGATGGTGCCGGCCCCGGTCATCCGCACCAGCGGTCCGACCAGCGTGAGATCGGTGGTGACGGCCTGGCCCTTGTCGATCTTGAACGACGCCGAGAGCTGTGTCAGGTCCGTCGCCTGCTCCTTGCCCTCCTGCCAGCCGTTCAATGTGTTCGATGTCAACGAGCGGATCATCTGGGCGACGTTGAGGCCCTTGATGGCGCCGTCCTGGAACACGACGAAGGCGGTGCCTTGCAAGCCCTGCATGATCGCGCGGTGATTGTTGCCGGCGGAGCGCACGCTGATTTTGGTCTGCATCCTGCCGTCGAGCTTGTCGAAATCCGCAAGCCCCTTCAGCAGCGGCAGCGCGCGCACGCCGGTGAGATCAGCCCGCAGCGCATACGATGGATTGGCGGTCGAGGCATCGATGGTGAGATCGGCATTGGCGTTGCCGTCATAGGCGCCGAGATTGGAGATCTGCGATTTCAGCACGCCGCTGGCGAGCGTGATGTCGAAGGCCGCCGGCGCCAGGCGCGCGTCACCGATGTTGAGGGCGGCGGCGGAAATCCGCGCCTGCGCGTCGACATAATTGAGGCCGGTAAGATCGATCGTCGCGTTGCTCCAGGGCTGCGCCGCCGAACCGGTGCTCGAGCGCGCCAACGGCACATCGAGCCGCTGGAAATCGAGATCGAGCTTCACCAGCGGCTTGCTCGCCATGTCGACCGAGGCCCAGCCGTTGAACGCGCCGTCGCCGAGCGTGCCGGTGAGGCCGTTGATCATCACCACCGGGCCGTTGAACCGGACTTCCGCCTTGCCCGCTAGCTGTGCCTGCAGGAAGCCGGGCGCGTCGATCTTGAATTCGGTCGGAATGTTCTGCCGCTCGATCGGCGGCACCGGCGCCTTCGCCTTGATGTCGAATTTCAGCGCATGCTCGCCCGCGCGCGCATTGCCGGTCACGCGGATCTTGCGATCGTCATCGATGCTCATTTCCGCATTGATGGCCTCGATCTTGTTCTCGACGCGGTCGCGCAGATTGGAAAACACGATCGTGCCGCCGGTGACGCTGACATGTTCGATCGTAAGGCCGTCACCCGTGCCCGCCGCCGGCCTGGGCGCCGGATTGGCGTCCCTCAGCCGCTCGCGCTGTAGCGGCAGATTTACGACCGGACGCATGACGGTGAGTTCGGTGATCACCGGTTTGCCGGACCATACGCTCGCCAGCGTCACGTCGGCCTGCAGACTGCTGATGGTGATGCGGTTGTTGACGTCGCCGTTCTTCGGATCCTGCAGCGTGACGTCATTGAACGTGATGTGGAGCGACGGCCAGAACCCGATCTTGGTGCCGCCGTTGATGGTGAGCTTGTAGCCGGTCTCGCGCTCGGCCCGCTCCTGGATCTGCGACGTCATGAAGCCGGAGGGGATACCGATCACCAGCAGCAGCGCGATGATGACGATCACGGCGCCGATGGCGGCTGCGGCGAATTTCAATGCTCTCATTTCGACTTTCCAGACCCGGCAAGCGGCATCGGTTTCGGCGGCCACCGGACGGGGTGCTGCCGGACACGCGAGCTTATCCCGGAAGGGGACATCGCTCAAAGAAGCCAAAATTATTCAAGGCTACTGCAAAGCTGTGTGACTTATGACACACTTCCGGAG
>JACDAG010000120.1 GCA_013695565.1 Bradyrhizobium sp. | reverse complement strand
CGCGTCGGCTATAGCGGTGGCGAAGTGCCGAACGCGACCTATCGCAATCACGGCAATCATGCGGAAGCCGTCGAGATCAACTTCGATCCGAAAGTGATCAGCTTTCGCAAGGTGCTGGAGTTCTTTTTCCAGATTCACGATCCCTCGACATTGAACCGTCAGGGCAATGACCGGGGCGCGAGCTACCGCTCGGCGATCTTCTATACCAGCGACGAACAGAAGCGGGTTGCGCAGGACACCATCGCCGACGTCGATGCTTCGGGTATTTGGCCGGGCAAGGTCGTCACCGAGGTGGCGCCCGTTGGACCGTTCTGGGAGGCCGAGCCCGAGCATCAGGATTACCTGGAGAAATTCCCCGACGGCTACACCTGTCATTTCGTGCGGCCGAACTGGACGCTGCCGCACCGGACAGAGAAAGCCGACGCCGGCGCGCGCGGCGCCACCGCCGCGTGAGCAAAGGCTCCGATCTTCTGGTCGCGGCGCTGGAGAACGAGGGCGTCGAATGTATCTTCGCCATTCCCGGCGAGGAAAATCTCGATGTGCTGGAGTCGTTGCGGCGCTCAAGCATAAAACTGGTGCTGACGCGGCATGAGCAGGCGGCCGGCTTCATGGCGGCGACCATGGGCGTCTCACCGGACGCGCCGGCGTTTGTCTGACGACGCTCGGCCCCGGCGCGCTCAACCTGACGACAGCTGCGGCCTACGCGCATCTCGGCGCGATGCCGATGGTGATGATCACGGGGCAAAAGGCGATTCGCAGCAGTCGCCAGGCCCGCTTCCAGATCGTCGATATCGTCGCGACCATGCGGCCGCTGACCAAGATGGCGACGCAGATCGTCGCCGCGCAGAGTATTCCGACCCTGGTTCGCGACGCCTTCCGCGTTGCGCAGCAGGAGCGGCCGGGCCCGGTGCATCTCGAACTGCCGGAAGACATCGCGGCCGACGAAGCCATCGCCGACATCATCCCCCCGCACACGGTCGAGCTTCCGGTGGCGCCTGCCGCAGCCCTCGATCGCGCGGCCGCCATGATCAAGACGGCCCAAAAGCCTCTCGTCATGCTGGGCGCCGCGGCGAGCCGGCCGCAGCTCGCCGAGCCGCTGTCGGCGTTCGTGCGCCGATGCAAGATTCCCTTCTTCAACACCCAGATGGGGAAGGGCGCCGTCAATGCGGGCTCCAATCTCTATATGGGCACCGCAGCGCTGTCGGAACGGGATTGGGTGCACGAGGCCATCGACCAGGCCGACCTGATCATTTCGATCGGCCATGACACCGTCGAGAAGCCGCCGTTCCTGATGGGCCATCATGGACCGCAGGTGATCCATGTCGGTGCCACGCCGGCGACGGTGGAGCAGGTTTACTTCCCGCAAGCCGAGATCGTCGGCGACGTCGGTGTCGGCCTTGCCGCGCTGGCTGATCGCCTCGAAGGCAAGCTGCCGAACGCCTCGGCATTGCTCGGTTTACGCGAAGGGATTCTTGCCCACCTCGCCGAGCGATCGACCGAGGACCGGTTTCCGCTGACGCCGCAGCGCATCGTCCACGACGTCCGCGATGTCATCCCTGCGGATGGCATCCGTCGCGCTGGACAACGGCATGTACAAGATCTGGTTCGCCCGCAACTATCGCACCAGCGTCGCCAACACGCTGCTGCTGGACAACGCGCTGGCGACCATGGGGGCGGGGCTGCCTTCGGCGATCGCGGCGGCGCTGATCCATCCGGACAAGCGCGTGCTCGCGGTCTGTGGCGACGGCGGCTTCATGATGAATTCGCAGGAGCTGGAGACGGCGGTGCGCCTCAAGCTCAACCTCGTCGTACTCGTGCTCGAGGATCGCGCCTACGGCATGATCCGCTGGAAGCAGGAAGTCGACGAATTCCCCGACTTTGGGCTCGAGTTCGGCAATCCCGATTTCGTCGCCTATGCGAAGTCCTACGGCGCCAGTGGCGCGCGTGTCGGCAAGGTTGCCGAACTCTCGACCATGCTCGAAGCCGCCTTCAGCGCAGGCGGCGTGCATCTCGTCGTGGTGCCCGTGGACTAC
>JACDAG010000105.1 GCA_013695565.1 Bradyrhizobium sp. | reverse complement strand
CGATGAAGATATGCGCGTAATCCTGGCACACGCCGCGCTTGCCGGCGAAGGCTTCCGCGGCCGAGGTGCCGCTGTTGGTCGGATCCTCGTCGAAGGTCATGTGCTCGTTGATCTGCACCATCAGCGCGTGCAGGAAGCCAAGCACGTCGTCACCCGATTCCGAACGCATCTCGCGGGCAAAATTCGCCATCGCCGGATTGACTTCGGTGAGCGCGGTCGAGCGCAGGAACAGGCTCGGCGGGAAACGCTCGTCGGTGCCGCGCAGCACGCCGCCGGTGTCGTGGGTCTCGATCAGGCCCTCGACATTGATGGTGAGGTCGGCGATCGGCCCGAAGGTCAGCACATGCGTGACATTGCCGAACGCATCCTGGTGCACATCGAGCCGGGAATCGGTGGAGACGTCGATCTGCCATTCGGCGACATATTGCCCGTCATGGCTGCCGGGCGTCATCCGCAGGATCTGGATCACCCCGGAAGCAGGAGGCTCGTAGCGATAGCTGGTGGTATGGGCAATTCGCAGGCGCATGGCGTTACCGTTACTTTTGTCATTCCGGGGCGATGCGCAGCATCGAACCCGGAATCTCGAGATTCCGGGTCTGGTCCTTCGGACCATCCCGGAATGACGGACTTCAAATCAAATACTGCTTCGTGATGATTTCCCCCAGTCTTGCGTTATCCGCAATGAACTCCTGGATGAACTCATGGACGCCATGCTGGAAGATATCGTCCATATGGCTGTGTTCAAGCCGGTTGCGGACGCCGCGGGCGTGACGCTGCGAGGCGCCCTGCCGGCCATAGGCGACCCCGATCTGGTCGAGATTGCGTACCAGGTTGCTGTAGCAGCTCGCTAGCGAGCGCGGCAGCGTGTCGTTCAGGATCAGCAGATCGGCGATCAGCCAGGGTTTTAGCGTCTCGCGATAGACCCAGTGATAGGCTGTCAGCGCCGACACCGAGCGCAGGATCGAGGTCCACTGGTAATAATCCAGGGGCCCGCCGACATGTTCTTCCTCGGGCAGCAGCACGTGATATTTCACGTCGAGAATGCGGGCGGTGTTGTCGGCGCGCTCCAGATGCAGTCCCAGCCGCGAGAACCAGTAGGCGTCGTTGCGCAGCATGGTGCGGTAGGCCGAGCCGTCGAAGCGCAGCGAGGTCTCCTGCACGAAGCGCAGGAATTTTGCCAGTTCCTCACGGCTTCCGGTGCCCTTGTTCCAGACTTCCTGCAACTCGATCCAGGAGCCGTTGATGGTATCCCACATCTCCGAGGTCAGCGCAGTTCGCACCGAGCGAGAATTGAGTCGCGCTGCCTCGATGCAGTTCTTGATCGACGAGGGATTGGATGGTGAGAACGCCAGATACTCGACGACGTTCTGTTCGTTGGCTTCAGAATAGGCCTCGTAGAAGCTGGCGCTGACGCCCGCGGTCAGAAGCGCGGAATCCCACTCATTGGTCTTGCCGATATAGGCGGCGGGAAGCGCTGTCACGCGCAAGGTCGCGTCGATGGTGCGCGCCAGATATTCCGCCCGCTCGACATAGCGAGCCAGCCAGTACAGGTTTTCGGCGGTACGCGACAGCATCTCTATTCGTCCAGAATCCAGGTGTCTTTGGTGCCGCCGCCCTGGCTCGAATTGACCACGAGCGAGCCTTCCTTCAGTGCCACGCGGGTCAAGCCGCCCGGCACGATGGTGACGTGATCCCGCCCGGTCAGCACGAACGGCCGCAGATCGACATGGCGGGGCGCGAGGCCCGATGCGGTGCAGGTTGGGCAGGTCGACAGCGCCAAGGTCGGCTGCGCGATAAAGCCTTCGGGCTCGCGCTTGAGCTTGTCGCGAAAGGCTTCGATGGTGGCCTTGGTCGCTGCGGGGCCGATCAGCATGCCGTAGCCGCCAGAGCCGTGGACTTCCTTGACCACGAGGTCGCCGAGATTGTCGAGCACGTAAGCAAGGTCCTTGGGCTCGCGGCAGCGCCAGGTCGGCACGTTCTTGAGGATCGGCTCTTCCGCGAGATAGAACTTCACGATGTCAGGCATGTAGGAATAAACAGCCTTGTCATCGGCGATGCCGGTGCCGACGGCGTTGGCCAGCGTGATGTTGCCGGCCGCATAGGCCGACATCAGCCCGGGCACGCCGAGCGCGGAATCCGGGCGGAAGGTCAGGGGGTCGAGGAAGTCGTCGTCGACGCGGCGGTAGATCACGTCGACACGTTTGAGGCCCTCGGTGGTGCGCATGAATACCTCATCGTTCTTGACGATGAGGTCGCGGCCCTCGACCAGTTCGATGCCGAGCTTGTCGGCCAGGAACGAGTGCTCGTAATAGGCGGAATTGTAGACGCCGGGCGTCATCAGCGCGACGGTGGGCTCGGCCGAAGCCGAAAGCGGCGCCACCGAGCGCAGCGCCGACAGCAGCTCGTCGGGATATTTCTCGACGGGGGCGACGCGGTGCCGGGCGAACAGGTCCGGAAACAGCCGCATCATGATTTCGCGGTTTTCCAGCATGTAGGACACGCCGGACGGGGTCCGCGCATTGTCTTCCAGCACAATGAAATTGTCGGCGTCGACCCGGACGATGTCGATCCCGGCGATATGGACGTAGACATCGTGGGGGACGTCCTGGCCGTTCATCTCGGGGCGGAAGACCGGGTTCTGGAAGATCAGATCGTCGGGAATGATGTTGGCGCGGAGGATGTCGCGGCCGTGGTAGATGTCGCGCAGGAACATGTTGAGGGCGCGGACCCGCTGCTTCAGTCCTTTTTCCAGCAGTGTCCATTCCTTGGCCGACATGATCCGGGGGATCACGTCGAAGGGGATCAGCCGTTCCTGGGCTTCGGCATCGCCATAGACGGCGAAAGTGATACCAATCCGGCGGAACAGCAGCTCGGCTTCCTGGCGGCGATATTCGAGGGCGTTCGGAGGTGTCTCCTTCAGCCAGCGGGAGAGTTCCTGGTAGGCCGGGCGGAGGTCTCCGCCGGGACCGTTCATTTCGTCAAACGCGACTGCCATAAATCCTGACTATCTATCGACGCCATGCGACACAGTGCATGACTTCACGGGATGGTAGCAAGGGCCGGGCCAGCACGATATGCATGGGCTGGGGCATTTGGTATGGGGTGTTTTCCCGTGCTGCCTGAAAAACCGGCTGCCGGGTGCTTATTTCGGCAGCAAACCCCCGTGACTTCAATGCGTTGGATGCGCAGAGTCAGGGGATATGGGTGAGGATTGGAAATGAGTGAGATCGTCACAGCAGGCATTCTGGTCATCGGTGACGAGATCCTGTCCGGCCGGACCAAGGACAAGAACATCGGCTTTATCGCCGAGTACCTGACCAATATCGGGATCGACCTCAAGGAAGTCCGCGTCGTCTCCGACGATGAGGCCGACATTATCGCCGCCCTTGATGCACTGCGAAAGCGCTACGATTACGTCTTCACCACCGGCGGCATCGGGCCGACCCATGACGACATCACCGCCGACAGCGTCGCCAAGGCGTTCGGCGTCGGTATCGATCATCACCCCGAGGTGGTGGCGCGATTCCGCGAGCGCTGGACCGAGCAGGATCTGAACGAGGCGCGGCTGCGCATGGCCCGCGTCCCCGATGGCGCCGAACTGATCCAGAGCGCGACCATTCTGGCGCCGGGGTTCAAGCTCGGCAATGTTATCGTGATGGCCGGCATCCCGACGATCATGCAGGCGATGATGGACATTGTCGCGCCGAAGCTGAAATCGGGCGTGCGGATGCTGTCGGATTCGGTGCGGGCGAATGCGCGCGAAGGCGACATCGGCGGGCCGTTGCGGGCCATCGCCAATGCTCATCCCGACACCATCATCGGCAGCTATCCGTTCCAGGACGAGGACAAGAAGCCGAACACCAACCTCGTCGTCCGTTCGCGCGATCCGGAAAAGCTCGCCGCTGCGATGGCTGCGGTGAAGGAGATGCTGGCGTCGCTGAGCGTCACCCGATAGCGGCGATGATTTCGACCCGGCCGATCCGCGTCAACGATCTCGAACTGGTGTGCCGGCATCGCGAGCAGATGTTCCGGGAATCCAATTCGCCGGGGCGGACCGAAGCTATACTGGAGACCCAGACGGAGCATTTTCGACCCTGGCTGGCAAAGCATCTCGGTGACGGATCGTATTTCGGCTATATCGTCGAGGACCACGGCAAGCCGGTCGCAGGGATAGGGCTGATGGTTATCGAGTGGCCGCCGGGTCCTTCTCACCCGACGCAGGACCAGCGCGGCTATGTGCTCAATGTGTTTGTCGAGCCGTCGCACCGGAAACAGGGAATTGCCAAGGCGCTGATGGACCGGGCGGAACAGGAATTCGCAAAACGGGGCGTGGCCTTCGCAATATTGCACGCCACCAAAATGGGGCGGCCGCTGTACGAGCAAATTGGTTGGTCGGCGACCAGCGAGATGGCAAAGTCGCTAAGTTAAGGAGTTCAGGTGACGGATCGTTCTGGAGCGAGGTTATGAGTGAAAAAGTCACTCCGCCGGCGGACAAGTTCTTTCCCGTCTCGTGGGATCAATTTCACCGGGATTGCCGGGCGCTGACCTGGCGGCTCAACGAGGTCGGGCCGTTCCATGCGGTGATCGCCATCACCCGCGGTGGTCTCGTGCCGGCCGCGATCGTCGCGCGCGAACTCGGTGTGCGCGTGATCGATACCGTCTGTATCGCAAGCTACGACCACGACAAGCAGGGCGACCTCAAGGTGCTGAAGGGCATTTCGGCCGACACCGCCGCCCTCGGCGGCGGCACCGGCAAGGGGCTCTTGATCGTCGATGACCTCGTCGATACCGGCAAAACGGGAAGGCTGGTGCGCGACATGATGCCGGACGCGCATTTCGCCACCGTCTACGCCAAGCCGAAAGGCCGTCCGCTGGTCGACACCTTCATTACCGAAGTGTCGCAGGACACATGGATCTTCTTTCCCTGGGATACCGCACTGTCGTTCCAGCCGCCGATCCGCGACGGTGCTGCGTAGGTTTCTCGCCGTCATTGCGAGCGCAAGCGAAGCAATCCATCGTGCGATAAGAATGTGTGGATTGCTTCGTCGCTGACGCTCCTCGCAATGACGGGTGTGGCAAGAGCCGGGCTCCTTCATGCCGCTGCAAAACCGCGTCACCCCCTCAGGCGATATCGTCGCCGATCCGCATCGAGGCCTGTTCACCGGCAATCGCGGCATCATCCATGATCCCGCGACCAAGACCCTGCTCAGAAAGCGCTGGGCAACCCCGGCCTGGATCACTTGTGTCTGCGAATTCAGGGGCTGGCGGCGCAAGGTGATGGGCGGTCGCAGCTGGACCGAGCTGTTCTTCCTGGATGAGGCAACTGCGTTCGCGGCCGGACATCGCCCGTGCTTCTTCTGCCGCCGCGACGACGCCAACCGTTTTCGTGCGGCGTGGGAGCAGGGCAACGGTGTTGCCGGTATCCTCGCGCGCGATATGGACGCCATGCTGCAC
>JACDAG010000101.1 GCA_013695565.1 Bradyrhizobium sp. | reverse complement strand
CACCAACCCGGAAGTCTCCTCGGTGCGCGATTCCGACCGCATCATCGGGATGCTCGATTCCAAGACCGTCAAGGCGGAGCAGGGCGAGCGGGTGACCAAGCACATCCTGATCACGCGGTACGATCCGGCGCGCGCGGCGCGCGGCGAGATGTTGAGCATCGATGACATCCTGGAGATCCTCGCCACCCCGCTGCTCGGCATCATCCCCGAGAGCCAGGACGTGCTTCGCGCCTCGAATGTCGGCTCTCCCGTCACCCTGAACAATGCGGCCAGTGCACCGGCGCGCGCCTATACCGACGCCGCCCGCCGGCTGATGGGCGAAGCGGTCGACATGATCGTGCCGTCCGAACGCAGGGGCCTGATGAACCGGTTGCTCGGACGGAGGGCGGCATGAGCATGAATTTGCTGCGCCTGTTCAACGGCCGCAAGGCATCCGCCCCGGTGGCGCGGGAACGGTTGCAGATTCTGCTGGCGCATGAGCGCGGACTGCGCGGCCAGCCGGACCTGTTGGCTACGCTGCGCGAGGAGATTCTCGCGGTGGTCTCAAAGCACATCCAGCTCGATCCCGACAAGGTCACGGTCAGGCTGGACCGGGGCCCGACGGTATCGACGCTCGAAGTCGACATCGAAGTGCCCAATAATTTCGAGCATGAGGTTCGCACCAACAGGCGAATAGCGGGCGCATGATATCGTCGTAAAAGCCGCGCCATGGCGCGGCGGTGGGGTCGCCTGCATGGCGATTTGCCGATAGGATGCGATGATACTTGCGTCCAGGCCTGACCATGCGCGCGCGACCCGTACTTCCTTTGACCGGCGGCTGCTGCTGCGGCGCGATCCGCTATGAGATCGCGTCGTTTCCGTTGCTGCTCTACAGCTGCAATTGCACGGACTGCCAGACCGCCTCCGGCAGTGCCTTTGGGCTCAGCATGCCGGTCACGACCAAGGATTTCCGCGTCCTGCAGGGGGCGCCGAAGGGATGGTGCCGGGCGTCACCGACCGGCGTGGATGTCACGTCGTGGTTCTGCGGCGATTGCGGGGGCCGGCTTTACGGCGAACGCAAGACCCGCCCCGAGGCATTGAACGTCCGCGCTGGAACGCTCGATGATACCACATGGGTGGTGCCGATCGCGCATATGTTCATGCGCAGCGCGCAACCATGGCTGCAGCCGGCCGCGAACGCCGAATGCCATGATGTAGCACCCAGGGATTTCGTGGCGCTGGCCGCGAAATGGCGCGCGATGTGGCCGGAATTCTTTTCGGAGAAATAATTACCCCACCATCCGGTCGCGGCCGGTCCAGAAGCCGGCCTTCAGCACCTTCTTGTCGACCTTGCCGACGCCGGTCATCGGCAACTCCGTGACGAACTTGATGTGTTTTGGTGCGTGCGCCGAACCCTTTTTCGCTTTCACGAGGTTGATCAGCTCATCCTCGCTGGGACGCGCGCCTTCGCGTGCCACCACCACCGCGGTGACGGCCTCGCCCCATTTGTCGTCGGGCACGCCGACCACGGCGACCATCGCGACGTCAGCATGCTGCGACAATACATCCTCGACCTCGCGCGGAAAAATGTTGAAGCCGCCGGAGACGATCATGTCCTTCTTGCGGTCGAGGATGAACATGTAGCCGCGCTCATCCGCGCGCGCGATGTCGCCGGTGTGCAGCCAGCCGTTCTTCAAGGTCTCCGCGGTCTGCTCGGGTCGCTTCCAGTATTCGGCCATCACATGCGACGCGCGCACGCAGATTTCGCCGGCCTCGCCGGTCGCGACCTCCTGATCGGCATCGTCCAGAATCTTGACCTGGCAGGCCGCGATCGGAAAGCCGCAGGACGTAAACAGCTCCGGCGTCCTGGGATCATGATCCGCCTTGCGCAGCACCGACACCGGATAACACTCGGTCTGGCCGTAGAGCTGCGAGAATACCGGCCCGATCCGCTCGATGCCTTCGACCAGCCGGCTCGGCGACATCGCGGAAGCGCCGTACAGCAACAATTCGAGCGAGGAGAGGTCGGTCTTGTCGAGTGAGGGATGATCGAGCATCACGTAGATCATCGTCGGCACGAACAGCGTGAAGTTGATGCGCTCGCGCGCGATGGTCTTGAAGACAGCTTCGGGGTCAAAGCCTTTCAGCATGTGCACGGTGCCGCCGCGCATCAACGTCGGCGACACTTTTGTGCCGGCGACATGGCTGATCGGCGCCACCGTGAGATAGCGCGGCGTGTCCGGGATTTCGAAGTCCGCGAGGATCGCGCCGGCGGCGCCGGCCAATTCCCGGTGATAGCGGAGCGCGCCCTTGGATTTACCGGTTGTGCCGCCGGTGTAATTCAGCGTCGCGATATCGTCAGGCCCGGCGAAGCAGCGCGCCGTGGCGCTGCCTGCGGCCTCAACCGCAGCGAGCAGGTCGGCGCCGTAATCGGCGGGACCGAGCGTGAACACGGTATTCAGGCCGGTGGCTTTCGCCGCGAGTTCACCGCCGCGGTCGCGAAAACTGATGCCGTCGACCACCAGCATCTGCGCCTCGGAATCTTCCAACTGGAACAACTGGTCGTCCAGCGATCCCAGCGGATGCAGCCAGGTGATCGACAGCCGCGACAATTGCGCGGCGACGCCGGCGCACCAGGTATCGGCGCGGTTGGCGGTGAGAAACGCGACACGGGTGCCGGGCGCAAAGCCGAGCTGCATGAAAACGCTTTGGATCCGACCGATCAAATCGGTCGCGCCCCGATAGGTGATCGATCCGCCCGGCCAGCTGAACGCCGTCCGCTCCGGATAACGCGCCAGCGCCCGCAGCGTCTGTTCGCAAGCGGTTGGAAACGCGTAGAGCGGATTGTTCATCTCTCATCCTCCCGTAACTTTTGTAATTGGTTCTCGATCGTGCCAATGTTTCGCCAACGCTAGCACAACAAGGTCGCTGCTCAAGCTGTGATGATGCAAACAACTGATCTCCTCTCGCGCTTCAGCGACCGCCTCAGCCTTCCGCTGATCGCAGCACCGATGTTCCTCGTCTCCGGCGTCGAGCTCGTGGTCGCCGCTTGCCGCAACGGCGTGATCGGTTCGTTCCCGACGGTGAATTGCCGCAGCCCGGAACAGCTCGACGAATGGCTCAACAAGATCGAAGGCCGGTTGGGCCGTCATTCGGATGAGAGCGGCAAGCCTTCGGCGCCGATTTGTCCCAACCTGATCGTGCATCGCTCCAACGCACGGCTGGCGCAGGATCTGGCAGTGCTGCTGCGGCACCGGCCCGAGATCGTCATCACCTCGGTGGGTTCGCCGGCGCCCGTGCTGGCGCCGCTGCACGACGCTGGCGCGCTGGTGTTCGCCGATGTCGCCAGCATCCGTCACGCCGAACGTGCGGTCGCAGCCGGGGCCGACGGGCTGGTGCTGCTGACGGCAGGCGCCGGCGGCCAGACCGGCTGGCTCAACCCGTTCGTGTTCGTCCGCGCGGTGCGCGCCTTCTTCGACGGGCCGCTGGTGCTCGCGGGCGGCATCAGCGATGGCCACGCCTTGCGCGCGGCGCAGGCGCTCGGCTGCGATCTCGCCTATATGGGCACGAAGTTCATCGCGACGCGCGAGAGTATGGCCGATTCGCACTATAAAGCGATGCTGGTCGCGAGCGGCGCCGACGATATTTTGCTAACCACGGCCTTTACGGGCCTGCAGACCAACATGCTGCGGCCCTCGATCGTGGCCGCCGGCCTCGATCCCGACGATCTGCCGGCGCGCGGCGCCATCGACATCGGCAAGGACATCGATATCGGCGCCCGTGCTGGC
>JACDAG010000072.1 GCA_013695565.1 Bradyrhizobium sp. | reverse complement strand
CGATACTTCTCCTCGAAGAGTACGAGATGCCAGACGAAAGCGATCGGAAAGGTGGGGAGAAGATAGGCGAGGAAAGCAAGCCAGAAGCGACGGGAACCACCCCGTCGAACGTCCATATAAAATGTTGCTGACATCAGACACCTTTCCACTACATTTTTTATAGTAGATGGTACAAAATCTGAAGTCAATCGTCGGCAAGGAACTTGTTGGCGGCGCGCAGGAGAGCGGGCTATCCGCAACCGCGGTGTCGATGGCCCGCCTTGCCGCCGCCATCGCCTCACGTCCTGCCGGTCGCACGCTTGTCGCCAAGCCTCGAACAGTCTCGCTAGCTTCCAAGGAAGCCAAGCAAGCCGAGTTTCTTGTCCAGCAGTCATTCCCCTAGGAGCTTGTCGAACGGATCGGAGTTCATTCGCAGAGGATCGTCCAGCAGGTCTCAAGTGCCATGCTCGGTGCGGCGCATCGGCCCATGATCGAGATAAGAAATGACTGGTACTATTAAGGGAGATGTCGATGATCGAATTCAGGACTGGAGACATTTTGAGGACAGACGTGGACGCGCTCGTCAACACCGTCAACTACGTCGGCATCATGGGCCGCGGCATCACTCCAGTTTAAGAATGACTTTCCGGAGAACTTCAAAGCTTACGAGGCGGCTTGCGCGCGTGATGAGGGTGCAGCCGGGCAGGATGTTTGTTTTCGAGACGCAAACGCTGACCAACCCGAAATTCATTATCAACTTCCCGACGAAGCGCCACTGGTGCGGCAAGAGTCGTATTGAAGATCTTCAATCCGGCCTGAAGGCGCTGGTAGAGGAAATTCGCGAGCGCGGCATTCATTCGGGGGCGGTGAGGACCTGCGAAGGACCTTTCGACAATAGGCATCACGGTAGCTGGGAATAAGCAATGGCATTACGGGAGCTCGGGTAATCTTGCATACCCGAGCTCCCGCGCGCTTGCGGGTCGCCACCTTGCGATCCGAGCCTAGACGATACTCCAGTAGTGCATGTCGGTGACGTCCCTCAGTTCGATGCCCGTATCCAAGCGATGGTCGCCATCCGTATCGGCAAACAGCCAGCCGTCCTGACCATCCGTGACGAACTCGTATTTGATATTCGGATGGTTCTGCATCGCCGCGTTGGCGGCGTTCAGCGCATGCTCGTACGCCACTTTATAGTCGGGGTCTTGGCTGGTATTGATCGTGGTATGGCCAAAGTTTGACGACGTGCCTTTGGCGGTACCTACGAAGTCAATCACGTCGCCCGGAAAGCCCCTGTCGAAGGTAGGCTTAAAGTCATAGATGACGTCAGCATAATCATAGTGCAATCCACTGTCGCCTGCATTGAGCTTGAAGGTGTCCGCGCCGCCGTCACCATGCAGATAATCCGCGCCTCGACCACCCCAGATTTCATCATTGCCGCCGCCGCCAAAGATGTAGTCATTCCCGTTCCAGCCGTAGATGATGTCGTTCCCGGCGCCCGCGGTCCCGTCACCGTAGATGCTGTCATTGCCGTTTCCGCCCATGATCCAGTCGTTGTCGGCACCACCCCAGATTTTATCATTTCCGGAACCGCCGACGATCACGTCATCGCCGTTGTCGCCAAAGAGGGAGACGTTGCTGGTGGTTTGTCCGTAATATATGCCGTCGTTGCCGTCGCCGGCATGCACGGCGTCGTTGCCCCAGGCTCCGGAGATGGTCGACCCGTACGCCTGCGCATAGATCATATCGTTGCCCGATCCGCCATTGACGTCGTCGGCGCCGCCACCGGCGTAAATCGTGTCATTGCCGCCACCCGCGAAAAAAACGTCTCCCGCGTCGGTACCATGCATCTGATCGTTAGCCTCGTGCACCCACCAGGGATGATTGCGGTCTCTGTAAGTCTGTCCGGAAAAATAGGCCATTGTGAGCTCCAGTTCGAGTAAAGAACAGATTGCGTTCGGCATCGTGTTCCTGCCGAACGACATGCTCATCCGGTACGTTAACATGACGGGCAGAAGAGGCTTTCACTGTGACGACGGACACACAAGCGCTGATTGGCGTGATGACAGAAGCTCGCGCGTTTCTGCTCGCGGTGACTGCAACCTCGCTCCGCTGCGGCAGATGACGAAAATGAACGACGAGCGACGGATACCATCGAAGCTGCGGCACCCTCCACGACTGCTGTGGGTCATTCGCGTCGGTTTGACCGATCACCACTTCCGGTCGGTGGTGGGACATTAGAACGAGAGCCCATAAATCTGGAGTAGTCGGCGGGCAAGTCGGACACCGCGCCATGTCCGAAAAGTGCCAATACCGGAAGTGGGTGTGTCGTTCGGTCACCAAGGGTTAGTTTTGGCCATTGGGCTGGTTTTGGTTGCCGCCTCCGAAGCCTAAGTTGAACCCTTGATTGCCGTGGTAGCCGCGCATGCCATGCGAATGTTTGCGATGGCGGGAAAAGCCGTAGGCTCCATGGCGATGGTGCCGCTCGAAACGTTCCTCGCCATCGCCATGACCCTTGCCTTTTCTAACAAGAACGAAGGAGCCAGAAGTCTCCGTTGACTGCATGTTGAGGATGGTCGGGGCGACCGGGAATGCCCGCGCCGGGAGCGTCGCTTCGGCAAGCGAGAACAATACTATCAAGGCAAAGAGAAAATGGTTCGTCATGTTTCCTCCTAACAATTGCGCCGGCCGGAAGAGATGGAGAGACGCCCTTGCCGACAAACCCGCTGAATGACCACGCACAAGAAGTGGCCCAAAATTGTGCCAGTTACTGGGCAGCCTCATGTCCGACGTGGGTCAAAAGCCGACCTGGATCGAATGATCGCTTCCGGCGCAGGGCAGCCCTTGGCGGGCAGCCTGCCGATGTCTGCTGTCGGGGGTAGGGACAAGCGGAGGAAAGCAGAGGCATTCCCTTTTTGACCCAAAAGCCATCGCGAGCGCTGAACGATGGCCGCCGCGAAGACACGGTGGTTGTTGCCGGCGGTATCCTATGACACCATCCAGCCACCGTTTGCTGCGACTTGTGGATGCCTATGTCACGTCGGAAATTTCCTTGGGAAACGCTGTCGGATGAGCAGTTGCTCACACAACGCCTAAGCAGTCTGCGGGTTACGGTCGAAGGCACCTGGCTCGAGGATTGCCTCCGCACGCTGAATGAAGAGCTGCAAGCGCGGGGCATCCGGCTGCGGCCACACGCGTGGATATCGAGCGAATGGTTCAGTCCGGCAGATGTGCCCGGCATTGCGATTCCTTTCTATCTCGCCCATCCCCGCCTGATGAAACTCGAGAAGAAAATGATGCTCGACGTCGAGGGCGGCACCTGGTCCGAGTGCATGGCCATTCTCCGGCACGAGGCAGGCCATGCCGTGCAGCACGCTTACCAGCCGCAGCGCCGCCGGCGCTGGCAGCAGTTGTTCGGCCCGTCTTCGAAACGCTACCCGCGCCACTACCGGCCCAATCCGGCCAGCCGGCGTTTTGTCCAGCATCTTCGGCTCTGGTACGCGCAGAGCCATCCGGACGAAGATTTCGCCGAAACCTTTGCGGTGTGGTTACGCCCACGCTCGAACTGGCGGACACGATATGCCGGTTGGCCAGCGCTGAAGAAGCTTGAATATGTCGACGAGCTGATGGACGAGATTGCCGGGAAGCGGCCACCCGTCACGACGCGGGAGCGCGTCGATCCGCTGGATCAGCTCAGCCAAACCCTTGGCGAGCACTACCAGAAAAAGCAGGCGTTCTACGCGTTCAAGCCACCGAAGACTTACGACCGCGACCTTTCCCGCCTCTTCTCCACCGATCCACGGCATCGACGGGAGCAGCCGGCCTCGGTCTTTATCAGGCGGCACCGCGCCCAGATCAGGCAACTGGTCGCGCGGTGGACGGGTGAAAACCAGCTTACGCTTGATGCCGTTCTTGACGACATGATTTCTCGCTGCCGCGAACTCGATCTGCGTGCCCCCGGCTCTGAACGAAAGCTTGTGATCAACTTCACCATCCTGTTGACCGCCAAGACGATGCAAACGCTGTTCGGCCCGTCGCGGCGGAAATGGATCGCGCTATGAGACGGCTGCGCGTTCTAGTGCTGATGCACCCGAACTTCGTGCCCCCGGACTCCACCGACGGATACACCGCGCAAGAAATCAATGAATGGAAAACCGAATTCGACGTCGTGAGCACGTTGCGTGCGGGCGGCCACGACGTTCGCCCGCTCGGCGTACAGGAGGAAATCAAGCCGGTGCGCGACGAGATCGAAAGTTTCAAGCCGCATGTGGTGTTCACGTTGCTGGAGGAGTTCCACAACGAGTCGGTGTATGACCAGCACATCGCCAGCTATCTGGAGCTGATGAAAATCCCGTATACTGGCTGTAACCCGCGCGGTCTGATCCTGGCACGCGGCAAGGATCTGTCCAAGACGTTGGTGCACCATCGCCGGATCGCGGTGCCGGCCTTTGCCGTGTTTCCGATGCGCCGCAAGGTCAAACGGCCGGCGCGCCTCGCGTTGCCGCTGATCGTCAAGAGCCTGAGCGAGGACGGATCCTTCGGGATCTCGCAAGCGTCCATCGTCGATACGGACGAGCAGCTCGCAGAGCGCGTCGCGTTCGTTCACGAGCGGCTCGGAACGGCCGCCATCGCCGAACAGTACATCGAGGGACGTGAACTATATGTCGCCGTGCTCGGCAACAATCGGCTGCGCGTTCTGCCGATTTGGGAATTGCAGTTCGGCAGCATGGGCGGTCAGGGGGCACGGCAGATAGCCACCGAAAAGGCCAAACACGATCCAGGCTATCAGGAACGCGTCGGAATTGTAGATGGGCCAGCCAGGAACCTTGCGCCGGAGGTGTCCGCCCGCCTCAAGCGAACGGCGAAACGCATCTACCGCACACTGAAGCTCGATGGATACGCACGCATCGACTTCCGCCTCGCTGCCGATGGCACTCCGTATTTTATCGAAGCGAATCCCAACCCCGAAATAGCGAAGAGCCAGGAGTTCGCTACGGCCGCCCGGCATGACGGGCTCGACTACTCCGACCTGCTGCATCGCATTCTGGCCCTCGGAATCAGTCGGGCAAAGGCTGGAGCATCCGTAGGCTGAAGGGCAACGGAAAACGGTCATGCACAGGGCTGTTCCGTGGGCAGCCGCCGGCCGCAATTTGGGCTCTCAGCCAGATGATGTCCGCGATACGAAAAGGGGCTGCCACTGGGTCCGCGTCGGCTTCTCTCTCGGAGGCCGCTTCCTGTTGGGCATCAAACGCGCAATAGACCTCACCGCTCCGCTCGGTCTGATGACTTTGATGGATCAACGACGCGCCCGGGAACGGAAGGGCGCGGAGCCTCCGGCTCTCTGCCTTGGTCTTGTCGACGATTCTCTTCGTGCTGCTGCCTTATGCTGCGCAAGACAGCTTCCATCGATCGTTCATCGCCCATCCGGTCGGTCCCCTAAGCAAAATATTTCCGGTCGGTGATCGACATTGATTCAAGCCGCCAGTGTCTCGGAACTATCTTCATGGTCCAGAGACCTACGCGGGACTAATTCGGAATCTCATCCCGTAGATCGAGACACAGCGGCCGGTTCCATCTGGACGCACCTGCAAATCCGTTTTTACAAACAGCGCGTGGTCGCCCGCACCGGGCAAAGCTTGAAAGCGCTCGACAGCGAGAACAACAGTCGCGCGCTGCGGCTTGAATTGTCGGGCGCGCGATAGCTCAAGGGAACGGCGACGCCGATATCGGCCTGCCAGTCGTCGAACAGGGAGAGGCGCACGCCACCGCCGGCCGAAGTGAGCGAGAGGCCCTCGTTCATCGTGTAGCCGGCGTTCCAGGCCGCGCCGGCATCGACGAAGCTGTAGAGCTGTATGCTGCTCCAATATCGGTAGTTCAGCTTATGATCGAAGCGCAGTTCGAACGACCCGGCGATGCCGTTATCGCCGCTGATCTCGGCAGCGCCATAGCCACGGCCGAACGCAATGCCGCCGAGATAAAATTGCTGCGAGGTGAACAGAGGACCCGACGCCCATTGGCCGGCGCCCGAGAGTTTCACCGAGAACGCATCGTTGAGTGTCTGATAGCGCGTATACCAGAAATTCAGCGCGGAGAATTTGCCGGAGGCGCCGTCATGCGACAGGAAATCATCGTCGCGGTGCGACGCGCCCATGATATCGAGGCCTTGGCGAAGACCGACCGTCAGATAATTGTTACCGCCGAAACTGTCTTTGAGCCGGTAATCCGCGGTCAGATTCGCCGTCCGGATATGATCGTGGTAGATCGGACCGAACACGTCCTGCTCCCGGACGTTGCTGAACCCCATTCCCGCCGTCAGCGTCAAACCGGATTGCTGCGATTGCAGCGGGACGATGCTGCCGTGAAATTCGAACGACTGGGTCTTGGTG
>JACDAG010000889.1 GCA_013695565.1 Bradyrhizobium sp. | reverse complement strand
CTCGAGCGCGACGCGGACCTGATAGGCCGACGATTTCGCGACAAAGCAGATCGCATCCGCCTTGGCTTCCAGCAGCGCCGCCAGGCCCGGATCGTTCGAGGCCGAGCGCCCCGGCCGGCGGGTCATGCCGAACGCCGTAAAGCTGGCGTGGCCGAGCTTCGGCTTCGCCGCAAAAAACTCGGTGTCGGTGGGATTGGCGCCGGGATAGCCGCCCTCGATATAGTCGATGCCGAGTTCGTCGAGCATCGCGGCGATCAAGCGCTTGTCATGCAGCGTGAAATCGACTCCGTTGGTCTGCGCGCCGTCGCGCAGCGTGGTGTCGAACAGATAAAGGCGTTCGCGGCTCATTGTGGCGCTCCCGGCGCGGCGTCAACCAGCGTCTTCTGCATCGTGGTATTGGCAAGCCATTCACCATTGATGGTGACGGTGTTGCGCTGCTTGCCGATGTAACCGCGCTTCAGGAAAAACTCCTGCGCGTTATCGCTGACATCAACGGTAAGGGCCTTCGCGCCGCGCGCTGCGGCGAGTTTTTCCAGCGCATCGCACAGCATCGCGCCGACGCCCTGCCCCGCCGCGCTTGGGTGAACGTAGAGCATCTCGATATGATCGGCGCGTTTCAGGGAGGCAAAGCCGACGGGGGAATTCTGCAGCGTCGCGATCAGGGTCAATTCGCCGGCCAGCTTCTTGCCGAATTGCTCTTCATCATCGGCCGCCGACGCCCAGGCTTCCTGCTGCGCCTCGCCATAGTCGTCGCCGGTCAACTCCTGGATCGCGGCAACGAAGATCGCCGCGGCCACGGGCGTGTCCGCCGCAAGAAACGGCCGTAGCGCAGGTTTGGGCAATGCCTGTCCCATCGCGTCAAAACACTCCGAACAATCTCAGCACGAGCACGACCGCAGCCAATATCACCGCCCATTTGATGAAGATGTAGTAGCGCCAGTGCTTTGGGAAAGGCGTATCGGGCCTGGTCATCGCGCGATCTCCCAGGTGGTCACAGGCTTGCCATCGGCATCCTTGCCGTCCTTGATGACCACGCCCATGGCGGCGAGTTCGTCACGAATCCGATCGGACTCCTTGAAGTCCTTTCGCTTACGGGCCGCGGTGCGCTCGGCAATCAAGTGATCGATCTGGTTTGCGTCGATGCCGCTCGCTTGCTGCTTGCGATGCTTCCATTGCGCCGCGCTCTCCGACAGGAAGCCGAATAGGCGCAAGGAAGCCGCAAACTGGCTGCGGTCGCCTTCATTTCCGGAAGCGGCGTTATTGCGCAGAGCGTGCAATGAAGCGACCATCTGGGGTGTGTTGAGGTCGTCCGACAACGCCTCGATCACGGCATCGGAAGGCTGCTCACCCTTGATGTCGGCAGCGACCCAATACCAGTCGTCGAGCGTCTTGGCGCTCTCTTCCAGCCCCTTCAACGTCCACTCCATCGGCGAACGGTAATGCGCCTTGAGCATATTGAGGCGCAGCACTTCGCCCGGCCAATCGGCCAGCAGTTCCCGGATCGTGACGAAGTTGCCGAGCGACTTCGACATCTTGGTGTCTTCGATCTGCACAAATTCATTGTGCATCCAGTAATTGGCCATCGTCGATGTGCCATGCGCGCAACGCGACTGCGCGATTTCGTTTTCGTGATGCGGAAAGATCAGGTCGAGCCCGCCGCCGTGGATATCGAAGACATCGCCGAGATAGGCCGCGGCCATGGCCGAGCACTCGATATGCCATCCCGGGCGGCCTCGGCCCCATGGACTTTCCCACCCCGGCTCATCGCCGGAGGATTGCTTCCACAGCACGAAATCGCCGGGATTTTTCTTGTGTGCATCGACAGCAACGCGCGCACCCGGTCGCTGCTCGTCCAGCTTTCGGCCAGAAAGCGCGCCATAGTCCGGCATCGACGCAGTGTCGAACAGAACTTCACCTGCCGCCTCATAAGCATGACCGCGCGTGATCAATTGCTTGATCAGGGTGACCATATCCGTCTTGCCGTCAGCGCGCGGCAGCACGAAATCGGTTGCGCGGGGTTCGAAGGTCGGCGGCAGCGAACCCAACGCCGCCGCATCGGCATAAAACTGGTTGGCGGTCACTTCCGTGACCTTGCGGATCGCCTCGTTCAACGGCAGGCCCGGAAAGTCCCGCACCGCGCGATCGTTGATCTTGTCGTCGACGTCGGTGATGTTGCGGGCATAGGTGACATGGCCGGCGCCGTAGAGGTGCCGCAGCAGCCGGAACAGCACGTCGAACACGATCACCGGGCGCGCATTGCCGATATGGGCGAAGTCATAGACCGTCGGTCCGCAGACATACATGCGGACATCCTTCGGATCGATCGGCTCGAACGGCCGCTTCTCCCTGGTCAACGTATCGTAGAGTCGTAGTTGCATGGGTATCCCGTACCTTGCGGCCGGGCGTCCAGTAATCTCATGTTGAGAAAAGACGGCCTCAGCCAGCGAATCGCTAGCTAATAATCTCGCGGCAAATGCCGCAGATGGCGAGGAAACCGTTCATGGTTCCACCATGTCCCAGCCCGGGGGACGCCGTCAAGGGCCGCCAACGCCCGTTTTTGAGCCAAATTGGCTGCCAGACCTCCGGCAACGCCGCTCATGGTTAATCATTATTAACACTTTGGCTCTATTTGAGATGGGCGGTCCCCTTTCCTCTCCCGGTGCCCTCCATGCGATTTTCATCAGCATTTTGTGCCTGCGCATTCGTGCTCGCCGCGTCGAGCGCATCCGCCGACAGCCGCGTCTTCATCATTGCCAATCAGGCGGATGGCTATGGGGTCGACCAGTGCCTCGCCATGGGCGACAAATGCGGCGCCCATACCGCCCGTTCCTATTGCCAGTCACGCGAATTTGCTTCGGCCTCCGCCTACCGCCGCGTCGATCCCGACGAGATCACCGGAGCGATTTCCAAGGCGGGAAATGACATCTGCACGGGCAGCGGCTGTGCCGAATACGTCGCCATTACCTGCCAGCGCTAAACCGGGACTTTCAGGGGCCCGGCCGCGTATCCGGATTGCCACACCGGCGCCTCGGAAACGACGTGACGCTGCCCCGAGAAGCGGGTATGGGATGCGGCCCTGGCCGCAACCATGCCGCCTTGGCCGCGCCTTTAGGCTATAAAGCCGCGCGGATTCGTTTCTAATGGCTGGATATGCCCCTGACGCTGACTGCTCCCTTCTTCCGGTGGATTTTGACCTGCGCCGTGCTGCTTGGCATGGCCGCAACGGGCACCCCTGTGTCCGCGCAGATGCCCCCGGGTGCTGCGCCGCCGCCGCCACAACAACAGGGCGCGCAGGCCAATCCGATCTGCATCCGGCTTGAAGGCCAATTGGCCGCCGTCGATCGCGGCGCCAGCGGCGGCGATCCCGCCAAGGAAGAGCAGATCCGCCGCTATCAGGAATCCGCGACCAGGCAGCAGGCCGAGCTCGATCGCGTCACGCTGCAGGCCAAGCGCCAGGGCTGCGACAGTTCCGGTTTCTTCTCGCTGTTCAACGGCCAGTCGGCGCAATGCGGACCGCTCAATAACCAGATCCAGCAGATGCGCGGCAATCTTGAGCAGATGACGACCAGCCTGGAGCGGCTGCGCTCCGGCGGGATCGGCGGCGCCGACCGCGAAAACCAGCGCCGATCGGTGCTGACCGCGTTGGCGCAGAATAATTGCGGACCGCAATACGCCAACGCGGCGCGCGGTGGCGGTGGCGGCAACTTCATGGACAATCTGTTCGGCAACAACACCATCCCGCCGCCGAGCGCCGATCTCGGCCCACCGTCCGGCACGTTCCGCACCGTCTGCGTGCGCACCTGCGACGGCGCTTATTTCCCGGTCTCGTTTGCGACCTACCAGGCGCGCTTCCTGGACGATGAGAAAACCTGCAAGGCGCTATGCCCGGCCACGGAAGCCTCGCTGTTCACCTATCGCAATCCCGGCGAAGACATCAACCAGGCGGTCTCGGTCAGCGGCCAGCCGTATTCGACGCTGCCCAACGCGTTCAAATTCCGCACTGAGTTCAATCCCTCCTGCGCCTGCAAGGCCGCGGGCCAGACCTGGTCGGATGCCCTCAAATCGATAGACGACAAAGCCGCCGCCGAACAGCAGGGCGACATCATCGTTACCGAAGAGAGTGCCAGGAAGATGCAGCAGCGCGCGACCCAGCAGAAGGCCCCCGTCGCCAAGAAGGGTACTGCGCCCGCAGGCACCACGGCCACCGCGCCACCGGCGGCGCCTGCCGCCGAGCCGACCGCCGCGACCGACGAAAAAAAGCCGATCCGCACGGTCGGCCCGACGTTCATTCCGCCGAAGCAATAGCGAACGCTAAAGCGTGGTGGGGTTAGGGTTGAGGCCCGGCGTTCCCAAGGTCCCCTCGTCATCCCCGGGATGAACGCAATTGCGTTCACCCGTAGGTGCGCTCGGCGGCGCAATTACGCCGCTGGCTTGCGCGCCTCGAAGGATGCACGCCCGTGTCCCATCCTTCGAGGCTCGCTCCGCTCGCACCTCTGGATGACGAGCACCTAAACGCCTACCCGTCGAACACGTCCGCCGAGGCGCGCCCCGCGCGGGCGACCAGCTTGTCGTCGGGCGCGGGCAACGCCTTGCCATCATCGCGAAATCGGTTGGTGATGGGGTAGCGGCGGTCGCGGCCGAAATTCTTTTCCGTCACCTTGACGCCCGGCGCCGCCTGACGACGCTTGTATTCGGCGATGTTGAGCAGGCGATCGATCCGGGTCACCACGTCAGCCGGGAAACCCGCCGCGATGATCGACGCCAGCGGCTCCTCGCGTTCGACCAGCCGTTCCAGAATGCCGTCGAGCATCTCGTAGGGCGGCAGCGAATCCTGGTCGGTCTGGTTCTCGCGCAATTCCGCCGTCGGCGGGCGCGTGATGATGTTGACCGGAATGACTTCGCCCAATGGCCCCAGCGCGCCGTCCGGCTTCCATTCATTGCGCAGGCTCGACAGCCGGAACACTTCGGTCTTGTAGATATCCTTGATCGGGTTGAAGCCGCCGTTCATGTCGCCATAGAGCGTGGCGTAACCGACCGACATTTCCGATTTGTTGCCTGTCGTGACCACCATCGCGCCGGTCTTGTTGGAGATCGCCATCAGCAGCGTGCCGCGGGTGCGCGCCTGCAAATTCTCTTCGGTAATGTCGCGCGGCAGACCTGCGAAGGTGCCGGATAAAATTTCCTCAAAACCATTCACGGCGGCGGCGATCGGCAGCACCTCGTAGCGGAAGCCGAGCGCGCTCGCGAGTTTTGCCGCATCGTCGAGCGAGACCTGCGCGGTGAAACGGAACGGCAGCATCACGCCGCGCACCCGTGCGGCGCCTAGCGCGTCGACGGCAATCGCCGCGCACAGCGCCGAATCGATGCCGCCGGAGACGCCGAGCAGCACGCCGGGAAATCCGTTCTTGCCGACATAGTCGCGCAGACCGAGCACGCAGGCCGCGTAGTCGCCCTGATCGCCATCGACGATCGGCGCCACTGGTCCTGTGCAGCGCCAGCCGGCGTCGGTCTTGCGCCAAAGCAAGGTCGTGATGTTCTCCGTAAACGCCGGCAATTGCGCCGCCACCGAGAGATCGGCGTTCAACGCGAACGATGCGCCGTCGAACACCAGTTCGTCCTGGCCGCCGACCTGGTTGAGATAGACCAGCGGCAGCCCGCTTTCGGTGACGCGGGCGACCGCGATCGACAGCCGCAAATCGTTCTTGTCGCGGGCGTAGGGCGAGCCGTTCGGCACGACAAGGATTTCCGCGCCGGTCTCGGCGAGGCATTCGACGACGTTCTCGTAGTCCTCGGACTCCTCGAGCCAGATGTCCTCGCAAATGGGAACGCCGACCCGGATGCCGCGGATCGTCACCGGGCC
>JACDAG010000887.1 GCA_013695565.1 Bradyrhizobium sp. | reverse complement strand
GCTGAAACCGATGGGCCATCGCTTCAATTATCGCGTCATGAGCCTGTTGATCGATCTGGACCGGCTCGACATGGCCGACCGGCAATCGCCGCTGTTCGGCGTCAACCGCGCTGCGCTCTACAATTTTGCGGAAGCCGATCACGGCGACCGCGACGGATCGTCGTTGCGCGCCTGGGCACAGCGTTGCGCGGCCGCGCACGGCATCGATCTCGCGGGCGGACGGGTGCTGCTGCTGTGCTATCCCCGCCTGCTCGGCTACAGCTTCAATCCGCTGTCGGTGTATTTCTGCTATCGCGCCGATGGCTTGCTTGCGCTGGTGATCTACGAAGTGCGCAACACCTTTGGTGAGATTCACCCTTACGTGCTGCCGGTGATGGCGGACCAGATCAGCGCGGCCGGCGTGCGGCAGAGCCAGGAAAAACTGTTCTATGTCTCGCCCTTCATCGAAATGGCGATGCGCTACCATTTCCGGGTGTTGCCGCCGCAAGAGAGCGTCAGGCTGCGCATCCTGGAGACCGATCGCGAAGGCCCCTTGCTCGCCGCAACCTTCAATGGACGCCGCCGCGCCCTGAACACGGCGGAGTTGCTGCGCGCGTTCTTCGCCTTACCGCTGGTGACGCTGAAGATCGCAGCCGCAATCCACTGGGAGGCGCTGCGGCTTTGGGCGAAGGGCGCCCGGCTGGTGCCGCGTCCGAATACCGCCCGCAATCCCCGCTTGGCGGCGGCAAAAACCAACGATTATACTTCGCCGGCATTGTCCGCCCGCGGCAAAAAGTGAAGCAGGTCAATTGACCCTACATTTGCAAGTCCCGGGTGCACTGCCGTTCGATGGATCGCCCATGCCCGAGTTGATTTCGGTCACATCGGAAACAGTTGACGCCTTGTTTCCGGAACTGCCCCGTCTGGTCCGGCTGGCGCTGGGCTTCGGCTCAAACCTGCAGCAGGGCACCCTCGACGTGATCCTGGCCGACGGCCGCAGGGTGCGGCTGGGCGGTCACGGTCCCGGACCGGCCGCGGCCATGAATATCTATGATTACGGCTTCGCGTCGCGGCTATTGCGCAGCGGCGACATCGGTATTGCGGAAGCCTATCTGCGCGGCGAATGGGACACGCCTGATTTGACGCAGTTCCTCTATCTGTTCTGCGTTAACCAGCGCTGGATGCAGACGACGCTGACCGGAACGCCCCTAGTCCGTTTCGTCCAGTTCATACGGCACTGGTTCAACCGCAATACCAAGCGGCAGGCGCGGCGCAACATCTATGCGCATTACGACATCGGCAACGCGTTCTACTCGGCGTGGCTCGATCCGAGCATGACCTATTCCTCGGGGCTGTTCGAAGATGGCAACGTCGATCTGACCGCGGCACAAAACAACAAGTACCGAAGGCTCGCCGAGGCAATCGATCTCAAGCCCGGCCAGGAGCTTCTGGAGATCGGCTGCGGTTGGGGCGGCTTTGCGGAGTTTGCCGCCAAGACATACGGCACGAAAGTCGTCGGCCTCACCATCAGCAAGGAGCAGCGCGATTTCGCACAAGCGCGCATTCAGAAGGCCGGGCTCGGCGATCTCGTCGAAATCCGGCTGCAGGATTATCGCGACGAGCGCGACCGCTATGACCGGATTGCCTCGATCGAGATGATCGAGGCTGTCGGCGAACAGTTCTGGCCGAAATATTTCTCACAATTGCGCGACCGCCTGCTGCCCGGCGGCCTCGCCGGCATTCAAGCCATCACGATCCAGGACAGCCTGTTCCAGACCTATCGCCGCGAAGTGGATTTCATCCAGCGCTATGTTTTCCCCGGCGGCATGTTGCCCACGCCGGAGATCCTCAAGGCGCTCGGCGAGCGGTTCGGCGTTCCCGTCATCCGCGAGCGCATTTTCGGGCAAGATTATGCCAGGACGCTTGCGATCTGGCGAAGCAATTTCCGCGCGGCCTGGCCGAGCCTGATGCCCTCGGGCTTCGACGACCGCTTCCGGCGGCTGTGGGAATACTACCTCGCTTATTGCGAGGCGGGATTCCTGTCCGGAAATATCGACGTGCGTCAGGTGGTGTTCGCAAAATCCGGCTAACCCGTCGCCGACATCGCTGGCTTGTATGCCCTCCCCCGGTCCTTTAGGGTTCGCCCAACGATTAGGCAAACAAACCGGCAATTTTCAAAATGACCATTCACAATGACGTCGTCGCAGCGATCGGCAACACGCCGCTGATCAAACTGAAGCACGCTTCCGAAGCGACCGGCTGCACCATTCTCGGCAAGGCCGAATTCATGAATCCCGGCCAGTCGGTGAAGGACCGCGCCGGCAAATGGATGATCCTTGAGGCCGAGAAGCGCGGCGATCTCAAGCCCGGCGGTCTCGTGGTCGAGGCCACCGCGGGCAATACCGGCATCGGGCTCGCCGTCGTCGCCAGCGCGCGCGGCTACCGGACCTTGATCGTGATTCCGGAAACCCAGAGCCAGGAAAAGAAGGACATGCTGCGGCTGTGCGGCGCCGAACTGGTCGAGGTGCCGGCGCTGCCGTACTCCAACCCGAACTGTTATCAGCATGTCGGACGACGGCTTGCCGATCAGCTGCGCAAGAATGAGCCGAACGGCGTGCTGTTCGCCGATCAGTGGAACAACCTCGACAACGCCAAAGCGCATTACGAATCGACCGGCCCGGAAATCTGGCAGCAGACCGGCGGCAAGCTCGACGGTTTCATCTGCTCGGTCGGATCGGGTGGAACGCTTGCCGGCATCAGCCGCTACCTGAAGGAAAAGAACAAGGACATCACGACCGCCTGCGCGGATCCGCATGGCGCGGGGATGTTTGAATTGTTCACGAAGGGCGTCCTAAAATCGACGCCGGGCGGATCGATCTCCGAAGGCATCGGGCTTGGACGCGTCACCGCGATCATCGAGACCGCCAAGGTGGACACCGCCTTTCTGATTCCCGACGAAGAATGGGTTCCGGTGATCTACGATCTAACGGAGCACGAGGGCCTGTGCCTCGGCGGCTCCACGGGCGTCAACATCGCCGGCGCGATCCGGCTCGCCAAGCAGCTCGGGCCCGGCAAGACCATCGTCACCATCCTTGCCGACACCGGTGGCCGCTATCACTCGAAACTGTTCAATCCGGCGTTCATGCGCGGCAAGAACCTGCCGGTGCCGGCATGGCTGGAGAAGCGCAGCAACATCGACGTGCCGTTCGAGAAGGTGTGAAGGACGCGAATGGCGAATAGCGAATGGCGAATGGCATGCCTATTCGCAACTCGCCATTCGCCACTCGCCCGCTTTAATGCCGCAAAATCTGGCTGAGGAACAACTTGGTCCGCGCGTGCTGCGGATTGGCGAAGAAGTTTTCCGGCGTGTTGGATTCGATCACCTGGCCGGCATCCATGAATACGACGCGGTTGGCGACTTCGCGCGCAAATCCCATTTCGTGGGTGACGACCAGCATGGTCATGCCCTCGTTGGCGAGATCAACCATGGTGTCGAGCACTTCCTTGACCATTTCCGGATCGAGCGCCGAGGTCGGTTCGTCGAACAGCATGACCTTGGGGTTCATCGTCAGTGCGCGTGCGATCGCGACGCGCTGCTGCTGACCGCCTGACATCTGGCCCGGATATTTGTTGGCTTGATGCGGGATCTTGACCCGCTCCAGATATTTCATGGCGGCCGCTTCGGCATCCTTCTTGGGGATATTACGCACCCAGATCGGCGCCAGCGTGCAGTTCTCCAGCACGGTCAGATGCGGAAACAGGTTGAAGCTCTGGAACACCATGCCGACTTCGCGCCGGACTTCATCGACCCGCCGCAAATTGGGCCCGAGCTCGATGCCCTCGACGACGATCTCGCCTTCCTGGAATTCCTCCAGCGCGTTGATGCAGCGGATCAGGGTCGATTTGCCCGAACCGGAGGGACCGCAGATCACGATGCGCTCGCCCTTGGCGACACCAAGGTTGATGTCGCGCAGGACGTGAAAATCCCCGTACCATTTGTTGAGGGCCTTGATGCCAACGATCTGGTCTGTGCTCATGGTCCTGTACTCAGTTGCGGCGATGCGCGTTCAGCCTGTTCTCGACGAACAGCGAATAGCGCGACATGCCAAAGCAGAAGACGAAGTAGATGATCCCGGTGAAGGCAAAACCGGTGAACAAGGTGGTGGGCGTCGCCCAGTTTGGATCGGAAAACGACGCGCGCAGCGATCCCAGGAGATCGAACAGCGCGACGATCGAAACCAGCGAGGTGTCCTTGAACAACCCGATGAAGCTGTTGACGAGGCTCGGGATGACGTGACGCAACGCCTGCGGCATCACCACCAGTCCCGTGGTCTTGGCCCAGGACAGGCCGAGCGCGCTTGCCGCCTCGCCCTGCCCGCGCGGGATCGCCGCCAGGCCGCCGCGGATGTTCTCGGCCTGGTAGGCGCCGGTAAACAACGCGATGCCGATCAGCGCGCGCACCAATCCGTCGATGGTGAAGCCGGTCGGAACGAACAGCGGCAACATATAGGTGGCAAAGAACAGCACCGTGATCAGCGGAACCCCGCGCCAGAACTCGATGAAGGTAATCGAGAAAATCCGGATCAGCGGAATGGTCGAGCGGCGGCCGAGCGCGAGCGCGACCCCGACCGGCATCGACGCGACAATGCCTGTAACGGCCACCACGAGGGTCACCAGCAAGCCGCCCCACAGCCGCGTGTCGACCACCGGGAACCCACCGCGGTCAAGCCCCATGACAGCAATGACGATGCCAATGCCGGCGAAGATCGAAAGGCAGGTGACCAGAGGACGCCAGCCAGAGCGCAGGCCTCCGCCGAGCCAGAACACGACGGCGGAGACGATCGCGGCAGTAGTTGCGAAGTCCGCCCAAAGCGGACGACCAAAAGTCTGAACCTGGTCGCGCAGCCAGGTCAGCGGCAACAGCAGCCAGGAAACCATGGTGGAGAGCAGCACGATCAATTGTCCGAGCAACCAAAGCAGCGGACCGATCACCGCCGTGGCCTGGCCCGCCGCCGCGAGCTTTCGCCCACTGTCGCCGATACTGTCGTTGAATCCCGCCAAAAGCCCGGCCGTCCAGCTGACGCCGAAGCCGCGCAATCCGCCGCCATGCAGCAGGAAGAAGGCGACGACGGGCAATGCGATAAAGAACAGTCCGGCGTTGAGGCCCTTGGCCGGCAGCCGCGGAATCAGCAGCGGCAGCAGCAGGATGGCGGCGAGGAAGAAGGTCACATTGACCCGCCAGCGCTCCGCTTCGGGATAGAAGCCGTAGATGAACTGGGTGAATTTCGCCTGGATGAACGGCCAGCACGCACCGACCACATGTCCGGCATTTTCAGCGAGACAGGCGGTGCGGTCCTTGCCGCTCCAGACCGCGTCGATCAACACGAACCTCACCGCGGGAACCACGATGAACCAGAGCAGCAGCGCGCAGACGATCGTGATCAGGATGTTGGTTGGCGAATTGAACAGGCGCGTGCGCAGGAAACCGGCAAACCCGGTGGTCTTCACCGGTGCGGGGCGTTCGCCGACGAGGTCCCCGCGGACGAAAACGGCAGGTGTGGTATCGCTCATCAGCCCATGCTCCGACCAATACGCCAACCGTAGAAACTCATGATCGCGCTGGTGACCAGCGAGATCAAAAGGTAGACGCCCATGGTGATGCCGATGATTTCGATCGCCTGCCCGGTCTGGCTCAGCGTCGTGCCGGCAAACACCGAGACCAGGTCGGGATAACCGATCGCCACCGCCAGCGTGGAGTTCTTGGTCAGATTCAGATACTGGTTGGTGAGCGGCGGCAGGATCACGCGCAACGCCTGCGGGATCACGATCAGCCGCAACACCGAGCCCCGTTGCAGCCCGAGCGAGGAGCCCGCTTCCATCTGCCCCTTGTGAACGGACAGGATGCCGGCGCGCACGATCTCGGCGATGAAGGCTGCGGTGTAGGTCGCCAGCGCCAGCGTCAGCGCCACGAATTCCGGAATGACGCGCGAGCCGCCTGCGAAGTTGAAGCCCTTGAGTACCGGCACCTCAAACTTGACCGGCGCGCCAAAGATCAGCGTCACCAGCAGCGGAAGACCGACGATGAGGCCCAGCGCATAGGGCCAGACCTTGATCACCCTACCGCTCTCGAACAGCGCCCGGCGGGAATAGCGCCACAACACGATTGCCGCGACGATCGCGATCAGCAGTGCGAACATGAACGGTTCGAAACCGGGCTCGCCGATCGGCTTTGGAATCACCAATCCGCGGTTGCTGAGAAAAAGGCTGTCGAAGATCGAGATGCTTTGCCTGGGATTAGGCAATGCTGCGAGCACGGCGAGATACCAGAACAGGATCTGGAACAGCAGCGGGAGGTTGCGCACCAGTTCGACATAGCCGCCGGAAATGCGCGACAACAGCCAGTTCGGTGACAACCGGCCGAGGGCCACGAGAAATCCGATGATGGTGGCGAAGAAGATGCCGATCACCGAAACCAGCAGCGTATTGAGCAGGCCGACGATGAAGACGCGGGTGTAGGAGTCGGAATTTGAATACGGAATCAGGTATTGATTGACGTCAAAGCCTGCCGTGTTCGCCATGAAGCCGAAGCCCGCGGTGATCCGCTGCGCCTGCAGATTGGCGCGGGCATTGGCGACGATTTCGTAGGCAATCCAGGCCAGCGCGGCGACGAAGAGCAGCTGGATGACAAAGCCGCTCCAACCTGCGCTGCCGCCGAGCGCGCGCTGCAGTTTGGGTAGCAGCTGCGACGGTGGTTGTCGGGGTTCGATGGCCATCGCCGCAGCCCTCAGCCGGCGATCAGCGGATCGGCGGCGCGTACTGGATACCGCCTTTATTCCAGAGTGCGTTGAGACCGCGGGCAATTCCGAGCTTGGAGCCGGCGCCGACGTTACGATCAAAGGATTCGCCGTAATTGCCGACGGCCTTTACGATCCGCGAGACCCAATCCTTGGTCAGGCCGAGTTGTTCGCCGAGATTGCCGTCGGTGCCGAAGACCCGTTTCATCTCGGGCTTGTCCGATTTCGCCATCTCGTCGGCGTTCTTCTGGGTGATGCCGAGTTCTTCCGCGGTGACCATCGCGTACAGCGTCCATTTCACGATATCGAGCCACTGGTCGTCGCCATGGCGCACCATCGGGCCGAGCGGCTCTTTCGAGATCACTTCCGGAAGCACGACATGATCGGCCGGGCTCGCAAGCTTCAAACGATCGGCATAGAGCCCGGAGACGTCGGTGGTGAAGACGTCGCAGCGTCCGGACTCGTAGGCCTTGACGGCTTCGTCGTTGGTGCCGAAAGCGATCACCTCGTACTTCATGTTGTTACCCTTGAAGTAGTCGGCGAGATTCTGCTCGGTGGTGGTGCCTTGCTGCACGCAGACCGACGCGCTGTTCAACTCCAGCGCGGAATTCACCTTCAGCGCCTTCTTCACCATGAAGCCCTGGCCATCATAATAGGTTACGCCGGTAAAGTTGGCGCCGAGTGAGGTATCGCGCGACAGTGTCCAGGTGGTGTTGCGCGAAAGCACGTCGATCTCGCCGGATTGCAGCGCCGTGAAGCGGTCCTTGGCCGACAGCGGCACGAACTTGACCTTGGTCGGATCGTTGAAGATCGCAGCGGCGATCGCCCGGCAGACGTCGACGTCGAGTCCGGTCCAGTTGCCCTTGTCGTCGGGCGACGAGAATCCCGGAAGGCCTTGCCCGACACCGCATGAGACCATGCCGCGGTCCTTGACCGTCTTGAGGGTTTGCGCCGAAGCGGCCTGAACCGAGAGACCGGTGGCAACAGCAAGGGTGAGAACCAGGGATACGCGTTTCATGGGCAAGGCCTTTCAGGGGTCGCGCGAGAACGTTGGCTTGGTCGTCATCGAACATGGATGGGCCAACCCGATGATCCCCCGCCCAAAAAAGCGTCAATCCGAACGGCAGTTTGACGCGCAATACGGGCGGACAGGGATCGAAGGTCGCGGCAGGCCCCTCAACGTGCGGCGACTGGTAGTTGTGTCGCATCACAATCCGACTGGCGAGCCGGGTCAAGGGGTTGACGTCCGACTTCTGCCTCCTGTTGGTAACTAACCGGCCCCGACCCCGCCGGACGGCGGTGTTTTCGCAAATCCGTTGCGGCTGCGGCAAAACGTCTTTGGTGGCGCCTGGCACGGGTTTTTCGAGCGACGGCCCGTCCAACCCGCAAAATCCGAAACCAGACTTGTCACGGCCGGCCGTGACGCCAGAGCCCAAAGGATTTCCGTCTTTCTCGGGTTCCGCGCGATCCGGCCGCCGGGAGACCTGCACACCCACTGCGGCGAGTTTAGCTAAGGCCGCCACTGCTACGAAACGGGCGCCGGGCGGTCCGACGCTGCGGCCGCACATCGGGCTCGCGGGTGGCGATCAGCGCAAGATCGAGCTCGCGCGGCGCGAATGCTGCGAGCCCGGCGACCCCTTGACGTTACTTTGCATGGGGTTGTTTTCGCGATTTTGAGTCCGGGGCTGCGGTGCCCCGCCCATCGCTCATCGACGGACGCGCGGCAGATAACCGAGCGCGGCGAAACGGTCCGTCCGCTCCGTACAAATCCGGATTTTGCAGGCGCCGGCACTAACCACCCGTTCACCATGACGATGAATCCCGTCGTTCTTTCCACCAAATCCTTCACCCCTCAAGTTCGCTTATACCATTGACCCTTAGTCATGGCTGTGGGGACGGGCCGTTGACGCCATACGGATGATGGCGCCCATGTAAGAGTAGACAGTAACGCGTATGAATGCTGCTCGTATCGTAGTCCTGACCATCGCTCTCAGTGCGGGTGGCGTCGCCGCCTATCTCGCCCGAGGGACGGAAGAAAAGCCCGTCACCGCAGCCCAACAACCGGTTGCTCAACTTCAGACCGTCGACATTCTCGTCGCAAAGACCGACATCGGCCTCGGCCAGTCGGTGAAGCCCGAAGATGTGCAATGGCAGAGCTGGCCGGCATCGACCGCCAGCAACAGCTTCATCAGCAAGTCGAGCAGGTCCGACGCGATCAAGGATATTGCCGGCTCGATCGCGCGCACACCCTTTATCGCGGGCGAACCGATCCGCGAGCAGAAGCTCGTCAAGGCGAACGGATCGGGCTTCATGGCCGCGATCCTGCCGACCGGCTTCCGGGCCGTCTCGACCGAAATTTCGCCGGAGACCGGCGCCGGCGGCTTCATCCTGCCGAACGACCGGGTCGATGTGCTCCTTTCCCGGCGCGACAAGAATGCGGATCGCGGCGGTCCCGACATCGTCAATACGGAAATCATCCTCAGCAATATCCGCGTGCTCGCGATCGACCAGGCCCCCAAGGAAAAGGAAGGCTTGAACTCGCTCGTCGGCAAGACCGTCACGCTCGAACTGAAGCCCGAGCAGGCCGAGACGCTCGCCCGTTCGCGTCAGAGCGGCACGCTGTCGCTGGCGCTGCGCAGCATCACCGACGTCAACATGGTCGACGGCGGATCCGAAGAACAGGCCCCGAGGCGGGGCTCGAGCATCAACGTGGTTCGCTACGGCATTGCGAGCCAATCGACGGCACAGAAGTGACCGAAAGGACGCGGGTTATGAAGAATGGGGCAAATCAGTCAGCGATGAGAACCGCTGCGATCGGAGCCTTGTTGGTTTCGGCCATCGCCACGCTGACGCTCAGCCCGTTGCCAGGTGTCGTGGCGGCCGAGCTCGACAAGGAACTGGCCAAGGAGCTGTCCAGGGATTCCGACAGGGATCCGGTGACGACCTCTGCCATCGGCACGGTCAGGACACGCTTCCTGTCGCTCGGTGTCGGCAAGTCGGTGGTGGTCGATCTGCCGCGCGAGGTGAAGGATGTGCTGGTGGCCGATCCCAAGATCGCCAACGCCGTCGTTCGCTCGGCGCAGCGCGCCTATATCATCGGCTCCGCGGTCGGCCAGACCAACGTGGTATTTTTCGACGCCGACGGCCAGCAGGTCGGCTCCTATGACATCGCGGTCAAGCGCGACCTCAACGGCGTGCGGGCGGCACTGCGGCAAACGCTGCCGGGAATCCAGATCGAAGGCGTCGGCGACGGCGTCATGCTGACCGGCTCGGTATCGAGCCCGGTCGAAGCCCAGCAGGCCGGCGACCTCGCCGCGCGGCTGGTCGGCGGCTCCGAGAAGGTCGTCAATTCCATCGCCGTTCGCGGCCGCGACCAGGTGATGCTGAAGGTCAACGTTTCGGAAGTGCGGCGCGACATCATCAAGCAGATGGGTGTCGATCTCAGTGCCAGCATGAATTACGGCACCGCGGTCGTGAACTTCAACAACAACAATCCCTTCACCGCCTTTGGCCGTCCGCTGGTCTCCGACAACGGTCTTGCCGCTTCGAGCATCCTCAAAGGCCTTCCCACGGTTACCGCGACCATGCGCGCCATGGAAAGCGCCGGCGTGGTGCGCACGCTGGCCGAGCCGAACCTGACGGCGATTTCCGGGGAATCCGCGACCTTCATTGCCGGCGGTGAATTTCCGGTCCCCGCGGGCTATTCCTGCGATCCGGTCACGCATGTCTGTACAACCCAGATCCAGTACAAGAAATTCGGCATCTCGCTCAACTTCACGCCGGTCGTGCTGAGCGAAGGACGGATCAGCCTGCGGGTGATGACCGAGGTCTCCGAACTGTCGAACGAGAATGCCATTACCCTGAACCAGGGCGGCAATTCGCTGACCGTTCCTTCGATCAGGACCCGTCGCGCCGAGACCACGCTGGAAATCCCGTCCGGCGGTTCGATGGCGATGGCCGGCCTGATCCAGCAGCAGACCAAGCAGGCCGTCAACGGACTGCCGGGCGTGAACCAGTTGCCGATCCTTGGCGCCCTCTTCCGCAGCCAGGACTTCGTCAACAACGAGACCGAACTGATGGTCCTCGTCACGCCCTATGTGGTCCGGGCGGTCGCCCAGAAAGAATTGTCGCGCCCCGATGACGGTTTTGCACCGGCGTCCGATTCCCAATCGACGCTGCTGGCCCGCATCAACCGGATCTACGGCCTCGCCGCCCGGGTCGGGCCGGTCGGCGCCTACGAGGGCAATTTCGGCTTCATCATTGACTGATACGGCACTGCTGCACTGACGGGGACGAGGACAGAACGATGATAACTCAAACCAAGGTCGATCGCCGTCACAGCTGGGGATTGCTCGGCGCGCTCGTCGGCCTGTCGACGGCGCTCGGCGCGTGCCAGCAGACCACCGAGATCGTGACCGCGAGCGTTCCCAACGACTACCGCCTTCGCCACCCGATTGCGGTTCAGGAAGGCAACCGCTCGATCGTGATTTTCGTCGGGCAATCCCGCGGCGGCCTGTCCGCTCCGCAGCGCAACGACGTCATGGGACTGGCGCAGACCTGGGTCCGCGAAGGCACCGGCGCTGTCATCGCCGATGTCCCGGTCAATACATCCAATGCCCGCGCGGCCTCGGCGACCTACCGGGAAATCCGCTCGGTCCTGGCCGCAGGCGGCGTGCCGTCAAGTGCCGTCATGCTGCGTCAGTATCAGCCGGAAGACGCCAGGACGTTCCCGACGATCAAGCTGAGCTATCCGAAGATATCCGCCGTGGCTGGCCCCTGCGGCCTGTGGCCGGAGGACCTTGGACCCAACATTTACGACACCGGCTACAATGAAAATCGCCCCTACCACAATTTTGGCTGCGCCACCCAGCGCAACCTCGCTGCCATGGTCGACAATCCGGCGGATCTCGTGCAGCCGCGGCCCGAAACACCCGCCTATACGATGCGGCGCAATGCGGCCTTCGAAAGATACCGCAAGGGTGTGACGACCACGACCACCTATCCCGAATCCGACAAAGCCAAACTGAGTGATACAGGTAAATGATCAGCCGGACCCGAAAAGACTCCGAAGACGAGCACGACCTCACGCCGCCCGCCGACGAATATATCTCGCCGGCGCCACGCGTATCGGTGCAGGCCTTTTGC